>JBGSYE010000309.1:0-18525 GCA_041751075.1 Chthoniobacteraceae bacterium | reverse complement strand
GCGATGGTGTCGCTGGCGCGCGCGAGCAGGTAGGCGAGGCCGATCGGTGCGCGCAGCGGCTCTGGCAGGAGCCGGATGGTGAGGTAAAAGGAGCGCGAAACGCTGGCCAGCAGCGGGCCGCCGAGGTCCGTGCGGCTCATTTCGGAGGTGGGAATGTGATGTCCACGGAAGGCACGGAAGGACACGGAAGGATCCGGCTTGCGCCCTGGATGCATTTCCCTTCCGTGTATTCCGTGCCTTCCGTGGACCGCATCGCGAGATTCATGGCAGCGGCGCGACCTGGCGGAGTTCGATGCTGTCCTCGCTGGCCACCCCGAGCCCGATTTGCGCGGCGGTCTCCAGCCACTCGGCGCGTTTGCCGAGGGGCGGCAGGTTTGAATTGGCCCGCCAGCGATCGATGAGCCGCGCGGCGTGCGCGTCGAGCGCCACCGGATCCCGGCTGGCGTATAGCGTGGCGTGCGGAAAGGCGTAATTTGGCTGAAAGCCTGGGCCGCCGGCATACTGCGCGAGCAACCCGTCCATGAGATGCAGCACGACCTTCCGCCCGATGCGCTCGTCGGCGTAGAGCTCCGCGATGCCCGCCGCGCCGCCGGGCTGGGTGAAGCGCCGCCAGTTGTCGATCGCGGGGATCGTCACATTGTACAGCGCGCCCGCCACGCCGCAGCCGGCCTCATCGCCGAGCACCGGCACGTTCACGATCTTCGTCACCTCGCGGAAGATCGACGCCAGGTGGCTCGTGGAGCTGAGCTGATCCTCCTCGTTCACGCGGCGACCGGGCTTCGGCCGTTTTTCGTTAAAGAGGAGATCGCCCCAGATGAGTTTGCCCAGCACCGGGCTCGTAAATTTCGCCTCCCGATCGAAACCCCGCGGTGGATCGATCGCGCGCACTTCGACGCCCATCCGCTCCGTCGTCAGCCCAGCCGCGCGGAGCTGCGCGGCATTCCGATCCCAGATCAGCATCCGCCCGCGCGGCACGCCCGCACTTCCCAGGCCGGCGATGACTGCCGCGACCACGCCGCGATGTGAGGAAAAGTAGCGTCCACCCGCGGTCGAGACCTTTATCCCCACGCGATCCGAGGACGTCACCAGCGAGCGCCAGGCGCGGGCGGCATCCGGCTGTCGCGTCGCCGCCACCACGAGCGCATCCACCATCCGTCCCGTGCGTGCCGAGTCCTCCACGAACTGCGTGATGGCCAGATCGTCGTGCGCCACAAAGATCGTCGCCCCTGGCGGCGGCGCCTTCGCTGGCTCCGCAGGGCGGCCCGGCAGCGAAAGGCAGAGGATGGCAGCCGCGAGAACGGGCAAAGGACGAAGCACAGCCCGCCACTATGCGAGGGGAAGCCTGGGGTGCAAAGGGCAATGGCGCCCGGTGATGAGTCCATCGCAGCCGAGCAGCGTGCCCGCCGATTGCGCCTGCACTTTCCGCCGCACCCGCGCATGGTGCGCTGGGTTTCGTGCCAGGCAGCTAGCTCAGTGGTCGAGCGGCTCTTTTCCCCCGATTTACGGGCGCGGCGGGATGCCGGTGCTGTAGCAGCAAGCGGAGCGAGTCCCGTGAAGGCGAGGAGCAAGAGGAGGCGGTGTGCCCAGAGGCCCTCGCTATCGGTGCGCGCATCGAAAAAAGCGAGTGCCTGTCGGCACACTCGCTCTACGCCACGATCAGCAGGGCCTCGTCGGATTCCAGATTCGGATCGAGCCGCGAGATCACGCTGAAGCCGGAAGCCGTGAGCGCGATGAAGGCGGCGGTGACTTCCGCCGGCACCGGAAAGCTCCGCACGGCGAGGATGAGCCCGCGCTCGCCGATCGGCGCGTAGGTGTCGAATGGGCCGCGCACCGACCAGTTACCGCGCTCGAAAAGATCCTTGAAACACTCCGCGCGCTCGCGGGCCACGGCGTCCCCGGCCGGGGAGCGGATCGAGATCGTGTGCGGACGCACGGCGCTCAGATTATGCACGAGGATTCCTGCTGCCTCTTCGCTGAAGCCGGCGTCGCGGAACAAGTCTCCGTGCGGCATCCAGCGCAGCTTCCGCTTGCTGGCGCCGACGCGCTCGACCAGCGGTGTCGGATTGCTCGTGGCCGTGTCCAGTTGCCGCTCGAGTTCCGCTACGCGGACTTCCAGCGTTTCGAGGCGGGCCACTCGCGCGCGCAGCTCGACGATCTCCGCGGCTCCAGAGTCGGCTGAGGCAGATTCGGACGCCTTGGCTCGTTCCAGAGCGGGCTCGGCGGCGAGGTCCACTGTTTCGCGGCACTTCGGGCACTGCACCTTGCGGCGGCGCGTGAGCCCGGTCAGGTGCAGCGGGGTGCCGCACGACGGGCAACGGACATCGCGGGGGTCGGTCTGGATTTTCATCCAGGCGATCTCATCCGGTGGCGGCGTGCGCCTTCATCTCCTGGGGGCCGCTGAGAAATTCGATCTCCGCTTCCGAGAGCTCCGCTGCCTGTGAGGCGCGGGACGGATCGCGGCTGGCTGGCGCGGTGGACCAGTGCGGAATGCGGATCTCGTGTGTGCATTTCGGGCAGGCCACGGTCTGTCCTTCGAGGCGGGCGTCGATCCGCAGCTTCGCGCTACAGTCCGGACAGAGGAACTTGAGGTCCAGCGCGAGGATGCCTTTCGGAAGCAGCGGCATGCTCTCGACGAGGCCAGGAACGCTCGGGAGTTTCGCCGGGACTGGGACGATATGGCGGCAGGCCGGGCATTCGATGATCCTCCCGGCGGACTCCATACCGACGCTGAGTCCTGTGCCACAGATGGCGCAATGGAATCGAAGGCTGGACATGGATGGCAGGAAGCCCGGCGGGTGGCGAAGGACGCTGTCCTCATCGCCGGGCTTGACGCGCGGAGATTTACATACCATTACTGGGGGTCAAGGTGAAAATTGAGCCCAATATATTGGGGAAGCTTGACAGCTCCTTGCTGAGCGGCAACTTTTGCCGCCATCAGCCATCCCTGATAAACGTATGACGTCCAGCCCGGCACCGTCGCCCCTCCACGCCCTCGGCCTGCCTCAGACGATCGAGCCGGCGCGGCTGCAATTCATCCAGCAGGCCTTCCCGGAAGTCTGCGCCGGGACGCTGCCGAACCCCGAGGAAGTGATTCAGCGGATACACGACCGGCTTTTCTGCGAAGGATGGTCGATCGGCGCCGTGCGGGCGGAGCTGAGCCGCGCCGCGAGCACGGTGCGGACGATCGCGGTGACCAGCGGCAAGGGCGGCGTGGGCAAGACGACCGTAGCTGTGAATCTCGCGGTCGCTTTCGCGCACCAGGGACGCCGCGTGCTGCTCTTCGACGCCGACCTCGGCATGGCGAATGTGCATATCTTTGCCGGGATCAATCCCACCGCGACGCTGCTCGACGTGGTGGATCGCCGGGCAACGCTGGAGCAGGTGCTGCAGCCCGGGCCTGCGGGAATCCAGGTGATCTGCGGAGCGTCGGGCATCGCCAGGCTGGCGGATTTGAATGGCGCGATCCTCGAAGCGATCGGGCGCGAGCTGCTGCGGGTCGCGGCGGATTACGACGTGCTCGTGATCGACACGGGCGCCGGGATTTCAAATGCCGTCACGCATTTCCTCTCGCTGGTGCAGGAGACGGTGGTCGTGGCCGCGCCGAGTCTCGCCGCCACCCTCGATGCCTACGGCGTCGTGAAAGCGGTCCACGAAAACCGGCTCCGGACGCAGCTCCATGTGCTCATCAATCAAGCCGAGGACGATCAGCAGGCCGCCCGGGTGCTGGAGCGCATCACCGGCTGCGCGAGACGCTTCCTCCAGCGCTCGCTGGCCACGATCGGCTCCCTGCAGCGTGACCCCGCGTTTGAGCAGGCCAATCACAGCCGTCGTCCACTGCTGCTCACCCATCCCGACAGCCCCAGCGCCCAGCGACTGGCCGAAATCGCTTCTCAGCTCGTCCCCGCCGACGCCGCCTCACTCTCCGAACGCGCCGCTTAGATCACCCCCACAGAAACCCCCGACCCATGCCAAAGCCTCAAGCCGCCATCAAATCCGATCCATTCGAAGACCTCGTCGGCCAGCCGCCACCGGCCGCGGACCGGGGGAAAGGCGGCATCGTGCCCTTCGCGCCCGCGGGAGATTTCATCCAGCACTACGGGCTGAACGAAAACCCCTTCGCGGACTGCGTCTCGCCCACCTACTTTTTCCGCACCGAGAGCCACGCCGAGGCTTACCGCAGCATGACGCGCGCAGTCGATTTCAAGGCGTCGCTCGGCATGGTCACCGGCCCGAGCGGCACGGGCAAAACGCTCGTCACGCAGCTCCTGCTCAACCACCTCGACGCTCCGGAATACCGCGCCATCCTCGTGCTCGTGACGCCCGGCCTGAGCAAGACCGGCCTGCTCCGCGAAATACTCTCCGAGCTGAACCTCCCGCTGCCCGTCGGCGTGAATCGCGTGCAGGATCTCGTGAAGCTGCTCAGCAACCACATCATCGAGCTGCACCAGCAGGGCCAGCGGCTGGTCATCGTCATCGACGAGTGCCATCTCCTGTCCGCCGATTGCCTGCACATCGTCCGCACGATCAGCAATATCGAGACGCCGCAGGAGAAACTCGTGACGTGTCTGCTCTTCGGTGAGTCGCGCCTCGCCCAGCGGCTCATGCACCCGAGCTACGAGTCCCTGCAGAATCGCATCTATCTGCGCGCCACCGTCGCGCCGCTCACCGCGCTGGAAGGCGCGCAGTATTTGAAGTTCCGCCTCATGACCGCCGGGCGCCTGACTGAGCTCTTCACGCAGGAGGCTCTGGTCGCCATCCACGAAAATGCCGGCGGCATCTGCCGGAGCATGAACAAGCTGGCGATGCTCAGTCTCATCGAAGGCGCGGACCGCCGGAGCCCGGTGATCGACGAGACCATCGTCGAGACGGCCTCCCACCGGATGTGATGAGCGGCAAACCGCGCCGTCCTCCCGGCCCCTCGAAGACGGATCTCCGCCGCGGTCACCTCACCCCCACGCGCCCCAAGCCGAGGACCGCCACCGCGCCGCGCCCGCCGACGCCCACGAGCGAAGCCGAGCAGACATTTCTATTTAGGGAAGAGAAGTAGAGCGAGTGTGGCGACAGCCCACTCGCTATCTGTGCGTGTGCGCGAAAAAGCGAGTGGCCTGTCGGCACAGTCGCTCTACAATTCCGCATGCTCTTCCAGACGCCGCCCGTCGAGCATGTCCGGGCGCCGGATTGGTTCCAGCCTCGCGATCCCCACTGGAGCGACCCCGCACTTTCCGCCGCGAGCTATCGCCGCAATCTCCCCCACTGGCGCAGTGAAGGAGCCACGTATTTCCTCACCTTCCGACTGAACGATTCGTTGCCCGACGAGGTCGTCACCGCGATGCGAGCCGAGCGCGACGAGTGGCAGCGGCTCCTGGCCACAGAGCGCACGACCGGCGCGGTCTCCGCGGCGACGCTCAAAGGCTGGGCGGACCTGCAAAGGCGGCACTTCCTGAAAATCGAGGCCATCATGGACGCCGGCCACGGCTCGTGTGTTCTGCGCGATGCCGTGTGCCGCGCGGTGGTCGTGGAGGCGCTGCGATACTTCGACGGCGAACGCTGCCGGATGGCCGCGTGGGTCGTCATGCCCAATCACGTTCACGCGCTTTGCCATCCATTTCCAGGGAGAGCCGTCGAGGAGTTGCTCGGATCCTGGAAGAAGCACACCGCCGCCAAGATCAACACGCACCTCGCGAAGACCGGCCAGCTCTGGCAGCGCGAGACCTTCGATCGCATCGTGCGCGACGAAGCGGAGTTTGGCCGCGTGGTGCGCTACATCGCGCAGAATCCCGCCAAAGCCCGGCTGCGCGCCGACGAAGCCGAGGTCTGGCTGAGCGAAGAGATTCGCGTGGCCAACGCGTAGAGCGAGTGTGGCGACAGCCCACTCGCTTTCTGTGCGCGTGCCCGAAGAAGCGAGTGGCCTGTCGGCACACTCGCTCTACGTCGCGAGGAATCCCTATTCCCGCTGCCCCATTTTTCCGATACGCTCCGCGCGCAGAACAGCGAATCCCCTTATGAAAACTGGTGTCTTGTCAGCTTCGTCTCCGGACGGAAATGCGTTTCCGCGTGGGTTGGGTGCCCGGTGGTTTTCCGCGGTTCGGCGGCGGGGGACAGGAGGCCTTGCGCTCCTGCTGCTGCTTTCGGCGGCGCTGAGTGCGTGGAGCCAGCAGATGCCGCAGGATAATTGGTATTTTGAGCGGATGTGGGGCTCTTACGGAACCGCGGATGGGCAACTCAATTCGCCCCGTGGAGTCGCGCTCGGGTCCGACGGCAAAGTCTATGTTGCGGATACTCAGAACTACCGCATTCAAGTTTTTGAGCAGAATGGACAGTTTATCCGCAAGTGGAGCACGACAAGTTGGACGCAAACTGTCGCTGTGGGTCCGGATGGAAATATCTACGCCAGCGTTTCCAGTTCCATCCGTGTCTATACGCCACAAGGAACATTGATCCGCCAGTGGGGATCTTCGGGAACCGGCCCCGGCCAATTCAACTCCGTTGGAAGCCTCATGGTGGGGCCAGATGGAAGGATCTTCGCAGTGGATTCGGGCAACGATCGCATCCAAGTCTTTCAAAGCGACGGAACGTTTATCGGTCAGTGGGGCGTGTATGGAACCGCGCCGGGACAATTTAGTAACGCCGTGGGCATCTCTCTTGGGCCGGACGGAAAGGTCTATGCCGGAGATAATCGCCGCATTCAAGTCTTCGAGCCGGACGGACAATTCGTCCGCCAGTGGAACACGAATACGTATGTGAAGAGCCTTGCAACTGGCCTCGATGGGAACGTCTATTCATGGGGGGAAGGTACCCCGGTATTCCGCGTTTATTCAGCCGAGGGCGTTCTCGTCCGGCAGTGGGGATCAATCGGCTCAGGTGCCGGGCAATTTGCTTACTACGCCTACGGCCTCGCCGTTAGCCCTGAAGGAAAGATCTTTGTCGGCGATAGTCAAAACCACCGGATTCAGGCTTTCTCCCGGAGCTATCGCACTGTTTCCGGTGGCCCGCTGACGCAGCTTTCGCAACCGGTAGTCTTCAATGCGCAGCAGCGGCCGGGCACGACAATTCTCGACATCGACTACCGGGTCACGGACACCGACAGCCCGACCGTGGAAGTCCATCCGCTGGCTTTCTCCGATGGGGTGAAGGATCTCGCGCATGTCATTCCGGTGATCACATTGACCGAAGGTACGGGGTCGAATGTGGGGCCGGGAGTGGCGAGCAATGTGGATCACCGGCTGAGTTGGAATGCGGCGGCGGACTGGAGCGCGAACTTCGGCGAGGTGAAGGTGGAAGTCCTCGCGAACGACGGGCGCGGCATGCTCGGCTTTGATCTCATCACCATCCCGGCGGGCGGCGGGAATCCGGAGCTGCGGATCAGCCGGACGCCTTACGGCGATGCCGATTTTCTGAGCCTCTGGTTCTGGCTGCTGGCGAAGCGCGACCCATCCATCGCGCTCGTGGCGGGCGTGGTGAAAGGCGTCGGGGGAACTTTCGACGGGGTCTCGCTGGCGAGCGGCGTCACGACGACTGCGGCGGGACGAGCCTTCCTCCTTGCGAAACTCAACGTGCGGGAGGCCACGACCGCCGAGGTCAATCGCGCCAAGCTCGGAGGCACGGCGGGCACGATCAATCAGTGGACCCCGCGGATCAGCGTCGGCCCCGGAGATTACCCGAAGAAGGTGAACGCCTACGGCTTCGACACCCTGGCCACGGGCTACTGGGCGGTGCCGCTGCCGTAAGGTGCGAGGACGGCGCAGACCCGCGTTGGCACCATGAAGATTCCGTCCCTCCCTGCGATCGGCCTGATGCTGTGGAGCGCGGGGGCGCTCCCGGCGGCGACCGTGGTGCTGACGGAGCTTTCCGATCCGCCGGGATTTCTCAGCCGGTCGAGCAGCGTCGAATCGGCCACGCCAATCTCCACCCTCGTCGCGCCGCTGGAGAGCAATGGCTTTCGCTTCACCGGCTGGAAGCTGAATGGCGTGCGGCAGGAGGACACCCTCGGTCGCGCCTGGGATCAGGTGACTTTCACCATCTTCGAGCACACGACGGCCACCGCTTTCTACCTGCCGATCGCGACGGATGCCGACGGGGACGGCATCCCGGATTGGTTTGAGACCTACTTTCACGGGAGTCTGGCGAATGGGGCTGCCGCCGATTCGGACGGGGACGGCCTGAACCTGCTCCAGGAATACGAGCGCGACGTGCATCCGGGAATGACCAACGAGGTGCGCGATGGCGGGGTCTCGCGGGCCAGTTCCGCCACGGTGTATGCGATCTTAAGCCCCGGCTATTCGCACTATGTCGAGTCCAGCGCGCCGCCGGGATTTCTCAGCCGGCACCTGCTGGTGGCGAATGGCTCGACGGTACTCTCGACCGCCGTGGCTCTCGAAAACAACGGCTTCATGCTGGGCGAACTGGCGGTGAATGGAGTCCGGCAACAGGACGCGACGGGCCGCGCGCTGGCGCAAGTGTCGCTGACCGTGGCCGGAGACACGGCTGTGGTCGCGCGCTACTTCCCGACCGGCGAGGACACCGACGCGGATGGCATCCCGGACTGGTACGAGTGGCTCTTCCACGGGACGCTGGCCCACGGCGCGGCCACGGATACCGACGGCGATGGCCTGGACCTGTGGGCGGAATACGAGCGCGACTTGCATCCCGGACTCTGGAATGAGGTGCGTGATGGCGGCATCTCCCGCGCGAGTTCCACCTCCACGCTGTACAATCTGGATGGGTTCCATCGATACACGATCAAGAGCCAGCCGGACGGCTTTGTGCCCGAGGACAATGGCGTCGTCGCGACGGGCACCGCGGTCACGACGCCGAACTTGAACGGCGAGGCCAGCGGCTACTTCTTCACGGCCTGGACCGTGAACGGCGTCCGACAGACCACCGCCGAGGGCATTCCGCTGGGACAAGTCACCTTCGCCGTGGTCGCGGAGAGCACCGTGGTCGCACACTACGTTCCCGCCGCCGAAGATGCCGATGCGGACGGGGTGCCGGACTGGTATGAGCTCCGATACTTTGGCAATCTCGCTCAAGGTGCGGGATCGGATGTGGACGGCGACGGGCTGACGCTGCGCGAGGAATTCGAGCGCGATCAAATCCCGGTGCTCGCCAATGAAGTCCGCGACGGCGGCGTCTCACGAGCGGAGAGCAGTCTGGCCACCGTGAATCTGCAGCCTTTCGAGCGGATTCAGTTTGCGCTCGTGCAGGGCAATCTTCAGGACCTGTTCACCTTCGATCCGAACGTGCTCCCGCTGAGCGGCACGGACTTCGGCGATCACAGCGCACCGGCCTTGTGCGATTGGGATGGCGATGGGGACTGGGATCTCTTCGTGGCGACCGAGGCGGGCCTGCGGGTGTTTGAAAACATCGGGACACGGCACACGATGAACTTCGCGGAGCGCACGGCGCAGTTCGCCGGGCTGGCGGGGATGATCGCTGCGGTGACGAGTCCGGTGTTATCGAGTGGAGACTGGAACCGCGACGGCCGAGAGGATCTCGTGGTCGGTGGGGCGACGGGAGACATTGCCGCGGTGGCATCGAGTGGGAACTTTGGTTCGGCGCAGCCGTCCGCCGCCAGCTTCACCGTGGCCACCGGCTCCCTCCGCGCACTGCCGGCGCTGGGCGACGTGGACGGGGACGGTCGCGCTGATCTGCTGGCCGTGCTGGATGATGGCACCGTGCGGCTTTACCCGCACAATGGCAGCAACTCCGCGCCCTACGTTGGGACACCCACGGAAAACATCCTCGGCACGGCGATCCCCAATGCCACGAGCGCGGCGGTGGCCAGGGTGACGGACGATCTTCTGCCCGACGTGCTGGTGGCAGATGGCGATGGGCGGGTCTGGGAGTTTCACGGCGGCAGCGGCGGGGGCTTCACGCTCAAGAGCAAGGTCTGGGGCGGCACCGGTTCGGGCTTCGGCTATGGCGTGACGATTGCGGCGCGCGACTTCGACGGCGATGGAGACACGGATGCAATCTGCGGCCTGACGAACGGCGCCTTGATGGCCTTGCGTGATCCGCGGCTCGGCCCGCCCGCTGGGCTGGCCGCGACCTCCGGCGCATCGTCGGTGCTGCTGAATTGGGAGCCCGACCGCCAGTCGCGGGTGCGGGGCTACTACATCTACCGCGATCTGAGCAGCACCGGCTCGGGACTGAAGCTCACGGCCTCGCCTTATCCGTCCACGGAGTATCTCGACTCATCGCTCAGCTTGAGCACGACGTATTTCTATCATGTGACCGGCGTGACGGCGTCGCTGTATCCGGGCAATTCCGTGCCGACGCTGATCGAAGGGCCGTCCTCCGATATCGTGAGTGCGACGACGAGCGTCGTGAGGCTCGCCCTGCGAGCCGCGCGTGGCGGAAGCGGGCAGAAGGTCAAGGTCGCGCTCTCCATCGACAATCCCACGGGACTCGTCGGCAGCGGGATGGACATCCGCGTCAGCTACAACCCGTCGCAACTCACGCCGATGAGCCAGATCAACGGGACGGAGCCAGGCGTGAGTCTTAGCGGTCTCAGCCAGAATCTCGCCGTCACAGACAATGGCGCGACTGCGAACGGGGAACTCCGCATCATGGGCGCGTCCGGCGAGGTGGAGCGGGGACAAGGGAAGCTCTTCACTCTCAGCTTCCGGGTGGCGGCCGGCTTGCCCACCGGCGCAGTGATCGCACTCGGCATCGGCTCGGCCACTCTGCGTGACGCCCAGGGGAACACCATCCTCGCACAGGCCACCCCTGGAGCTATCCGGGTTGGAAGCACCTTCGGTGAAGGCGATCTGACCGGGGACGGGGTGGCGAATGGCGCTGACAAGGCCTTGCTGATGGAACTGATCCGTCCCAAGGCCCGGATTCCCACCGATGACGAACTGGCGGCAGGTGACCTCAACGGAAACGGCGAACTCGATCAGCACGACCTGGTGCTGCTGAAGCAATTGCTGGAGGGCATGAGCCCATGAGTGCGATGCGATCCATCTCGATCATCTGCATCTCAGCCCTGCTGCTGCGCGCGGGCGATGGCATTGCAGGGAGGCACCTGCACCTGCCGGATTTCAAAGGGCAGCCCGGGCAGGTCGTCCCGATACCGCTCATTTTGAGCGACGCCGCTTCCCTGGCATCGGCGAAGATTACGGTGAACTACGACGCGAGCCTCCTGACCTTCGTGCAGGCGCGGAATGAGGGTCTGGGCGCGGCTTTCGAAATGATCGCCTCCGCTGAGGACGGCGTGGCGACTCTGATCCTCACTCGTGCCAGTTCGCTGGCGTCCGGTTCCGGACATCTCGCGGTGATCGAATTCCGGGTGAACGCAACCGCCGAGGCTGGGCTGGCCAGCGCGCTGGTGATCGCGGCGCACGAACTGGGCGACGAGAGCGGCGTCCGAAATCTCGAACTGGCCGAAGCTGTCACCGTTCAATCCGGCTCGCTGGAGGTCACGCTGAATCCCGTCGATAACGATCAGGACCGCATTCCTGATGATTGGGAGACGGCCAACGGATTGAGTGCAGTGATTTCAAACGTGGTTGTGGACACGGACGGAGATGGCGCCAGCGACTTCGCAGAGTATGCGTTCGGATTGAATCCTCGGGTCGCGGATGCGTCGTCGGCAAACCGCGTCGAGCGAATGCTCCATTCAGACGGCGCTGGGTATCTGTCCATCGAACTGCGGCGGAGGAAAAACGCGGGATTGAGCCTCGCCTATGTCGTCGACGAGTCCGTCGGGATGCTCACGTGGACGGGGATCAACATTCAGGCGAATGCGTTTGGTGATGCTGTGGATCTCGGCGGCGGGATGGAGGCCATCACCGTCCGAGGCAACATCCCCCTGACGGGACCGAGCGCCCAACCGCGAGGATTCCTGCGGATACGGGTGGATGGGCCGTAGAGCGAGTGTGGCGACAGCCCACTCGCTTTCTGTGCGCGTGGCCGAAGAAGCGAGTGGCCTGTCGGCACACTCGCTCTACGTGCTACGCCGTGATCGCTTCGCCGACCATGTAGCGGAGGAAGCGGCGGATGACGATCTTGTCGCCGAGAGCTTTGCTCTTCTCCTCGATGAGCTGCTTGATCGTCTGGTCGGGATTCTTGATGAAGGCTTGTTCGAGCAGGCAGGCGCCGCTGTAGAATTTGCTCATCTTGCCGTCGATGATCTTCTCGATCATCTGCGCGGGTTTGTCCTTGGGCACCTGGTCGGCGTAGATCGCGCGCTCGCGGGCGACGAGGTCGGCGGGGACTTCGCTCCGATCGATGCAGACGGGATTGGCTGCGGCGATTTGCAGGGTGATGTCGCGGACGAGTTGTTTGAAATCTTCGCTGGCGGTGGTGGCGTCGTTTTCTGCGCCGACTTCGACGAGCACGCCGACTTTTCCGCCGGTGTGAATGTAGGCGGCGACGAGGCCGTGGTCGGTCACTTCGATGCGCGCATGGCGGCGGATCTGGATGTTCTCGCCGCACTTCTGCACGGCGGCGACGCGGTCGGGTTCGAGGTCGGCATCCGGCGTGGCGGCGATCTTCTTTGCGAGTTCTTCGGTGAAGCTGCGGAACTGGTCGTTCTTCGCGACGAAGTCCGTCTCGCAATTCACCTCGACGATGACGCCGACTTTTGCGCCGGGCGCGATGGCCTGGGCGATGATGCCTTCCTTGGCTTCACGATCCGCTTTCTTGGCGGCGCTGGCCGCGCCCTTCTTGCGAAGCACGTCGATCGCGGCTTCGAGATCGCCATGGGTCTCGGCAAGCGCGCGTTTGCACTCCATCAGACCGGCATTGGTCTTTTCGCGGAGAGACTTGACGAGTTGGGCATCGATGACGGTTTCGGCGGGCATGGGATGGGGAAGTTGAGGGTTGAGAGTTGAATGTTGAGTGGCGCGTCCAGTCGGTCGGAAAGCGATGGAGTTGAGTGAGCGCCGCTCAACACTCAACTCTCAACCCTCAACCTCCGAACGCGTCCCGTGCTATTCGGAAACCCCGGCGAGCGCTTCCTGATCCTTCTTCGTGCCGCGCTTGTTTGTGGAGACGATGGCGTCCACGAGCTTTTGGAGCACGATGCGGATCGCGCGGATGGCGTCGTCGTTGCCGGCGATGGGGTAATTGATCAACTGCGGATCGGCATTCGTATCGACGATCGCGACGGTCGGAATCCCGAGGCGCTTCGCTTCCGCGACCGCGATCCCCTCGCGCATGGTGTCGATGATCACGATCGCGTCCGGGAGCTTGTCCATCGTGCGGATGCCTTCGAGGTTGCGCCTGAGCTTCTCGCCCTCGCGTTTGACCGCGGCGATTTCCTGATTGCCCATCTTCGAGTACTCGGGCTGCTTTTCGAGATCCTCGATGTATTTCATCCGGGCGATGCTCTTGCGGATGGTCGCGAGGTTCGTGAGGGTGCCGCCGAGCCAGCGCTGATTCACGTAAAACTGTCCGCACGCGGTGGCGGCTTCCTTGATGGCCTCCTGCGCCTGCTTCTTGCAACCGACGAAGAGCACCTTGCCGCCGCGGCCCGCCACTTCGGCGAGGAAATCGGTCGCCACGGTGAGCTGGCGCACGGTTTCGCCGAGATTGATGATGTAGATGGCGTTGCGCTTTTCGAAGATGAAGGGCTTCATCTTCGGGTTCCAACGTTTGGTCTGGTGGCCAAAGTGGACACCGGCCTCGAGCAACTCCGTCATCAATTCAGTGGACATACAGTGGGTGGCAAATGCATTTAGGGCAGGAGAAAAATGGGCGGTAGAGATAGAGGGGTCACCGAGGGATGGCAATGGGAATTTCCGGGAATCTTCGGCACCGAATCGTCACAAAAGCGGGTGCAATCCGCGCTGGTCACACCGGGGAAAGCGCGCTGTATTGCTGGGCAGCGCCCGGATCGCGGGCCTCCCCTCCATCGAGAGAGTGCGAAAACCGAAAACCGAAATCCGAAGCCAGGGGACAGTTCGAAGCTGGATCCTCCTCAGGCAGATCGAAGCTCGAAACAAACGTGGAAGTGTCGGTGGACAGGGAGAAACGGGCCGCGATTGGTTTCGCTGCCTTTCCATTCCTTGGAGATTGTTTCGGAATTCGAGCTTCGAGTTTCGAGCTTCATCCCTCAGGCCCTGTGACTTTTCACCCCAAAAAGTAACCCCATGCCCCCAAAGAAAGGCGATATTCCCGCCGTGAAGCACTTCCTCCTCGACACGAATGTGCTCCTCCACGATCCGCAGTCGATGTTTCAGTTCGAGGACAATGTGGTGTGGATCCCGGTCGAGGTACTCGAGGAGCTGGATCGTTTCAAGGCCGAGACCACCACGCGCGGGGCCAATGCCCGTGAGGTGCATCGCCGGCTGAGCGGCCTTTTCGGCACCGCGCTGAAGATGAAGGAGGGCGTGCCGCTCGAGAATGGCGGGCGGCTCCATGTGTGCATCAATCCGGCGGTGAAATTCGAGCACGGCGAGTGGAAGTTGCTCCGGCACTCGGAGCGCTTCGATCTGGTGCGCAGTCTTTTCCCCGATCTCTCCGCGACGGACAATCGCATCCTCGCCACGGCGGCCTTTCTCGCGGACACGCAGTCGCCGGTGGTCATCATGGTGACGAAGGATCTGAACATGCAGCTCAAGGCGCGCGCGCTCGGGCTGGATGCGCAGGATTACCGCACCGACCGCGTAGAGGACGGTGACATCCGCCGCACCCAGCGCACCACGGCGCGCGAGGATTACGAGACGATCGACATCCCCGGCCACGCGTTGCAGGGCTTTGCCAGCGAAGAGGATCTCGTCGTCGGGGGCAGCGCCTTTCCACCGAATGCGTATGTGCTCGTCCGCAACGAAGAGGAAAATTCGCACGCCATCCCGGCGCGACATCTCGGCGACGGGCGCTTCGTGAAGCTGCGGCACGATTCCATCTCCATCCGCAATGGGCGCTCGCTGAAGGCGGCGAATCTCGGCCAGCGTTTCTTCCTCGATGCGCTCTTCGATCCCGAGATCACGCTCGTCACCGTGTACGGCAAGGCCGGCACCGGCAAGACGCTGCTCAGCGTCGGGGCCGCGCTCCAGCAGGTGCAGGAGGCGGTCTATGAAAAGATGCTCATCACGCGGGTGATCATGCCCACGGGTCGCGACATCGGTTTTCTGCCGGGCCGGATGGAGGAGAAGATGCAGCCGTGGGTGCAGCCATCGTTTGACGCGCTCGAGTTGCTGATGTCCCGCCCTCGCAAGCCCGAGCACTTTGCGAAGAAGAAGCAGAGCACCCGCAAGAGCCATCCGCATTCCCATGAGGCGCCCGCGCCGCTGGGCAGCGGCAATGGCGGCGGTGCGAAGTCGATGCGGCCCTGGGAGCCTCTGATGCAATCCGGCGTGCTCGAAGTGGAGGCGATCACGCACATCCGCGGCCGGTCGCTTCCGAATGCGATCTTCATCGTCGATGAAGCGCAGCAGCTCACTCCGCATGAAGCCAAGACGCTCGTCACGCGGATGGGGCGCGGGAGCAAGATCATCCTCATCGGCGACCTCGCGCAGATCGACAATCCCTACGTCGATGCGCACACCAACGGCCTCGTCTTCACGCGCAACCGTCTGCAGGGCCAGGCCTTCATGGCGCATGTGAATCTTTTCAAGGGCGAGCGCAGCGAGATGGCGGAGGTCGCGGCGAACCTGATGTAGCCATGGGCGCGGGCGGTTGCATTTCCGCTCCGGCACCAATACGAACGCCCGATGCGTCCGTCGCACAACTCGCTCCACTACGTCTGCTATCTCCTCGGCCTCAGCGAGGCGATCGGCGAGACTTTCCCGGGTGAGCGCACGCTGCTGCGACAGTACGCCTCGGGCAAACGCCGTCTCGCCGAGATCGGCGTCTTCCACGGCGTCACCACGCGGATGCTGCGCGAAGTGATGGCGCCGGACGCCGTCCTCAATGCGATCGATCCTTTTTTCCGGAGTCGCTTCGGTCTGCGCGGATACGGCTGGGCGCGGCGGATCGCGCACAGCCAGGTCGCCAAAGGCCGGAATGGGCGGGTGCAATGGATCGAGACTTTGGGGAAAGATGCGCCGGGCGATCCGCGGGTGCAGGCGACTCTTCCGCTCGATTTCATCTTCTTCGATGGCGACCACTCACGGGAGGGTCTCGAGGAAGATTGGAAGTCGTGGCGCCCGCACATCGCGCCGGGCGGCATCGCGTGCTTTCACGACAGCCGGGCGCAGCATGAGTCCTTCGGTTGCGCCCGGTATCTGGCAGAGGTCATCGCGCTGGATTCGGAGTTCGAGCAGATCGACGCGGCCGACACGCTGACGGTGCTCCGGCGCAAGAGCGCTTCCTGATGGCCGCGGAACTCGGGCCGACGCTGCCGTGCCGCTTTTACTCGCTGGACGTGCTCCGCGGCCTGGCGGCGCTCGCGGTCGTTCACACGCATTGGTATATCCTTTTCGCCGGTGCCGAAGGGGCGGAGGCGTGGGTGGAAAGCTGGCAGCCTTTTTATCCATTGCTCGCGCCGCTCTACCGCGAGGGCTGGCGGGCGGTGGATCTTTTTTTCTGCCTTTCGGGATTCATCTTTAGCTGGCTTTACGCCGGGGGCATCGGCGCGGGCCGGGTCGGGGGTCGCGAGTTTGCCGTGCTCCGATTCTCGCGGCTGTATCCGCTGCATTTCGCGACGCTGCTCTTTGTCGCGGTCGCGCAGGCGGTCTTCCTCTGGCGATACGGCTCGTTCTTCGCGGTGCCCACGAATGACGCCTGGCACTTCGTGCTGAATCTCTTCTTCGTGTCCGGTCTGGGCTTCGAAAAAGCCGGCTCTTTCAATGCTCCGGTCTGGTCGGTGTCGGTGGAGGTCTTCCTGTATATCTTCTTCTATGTGGCTTGCGCGCTCGGGTGGCGGCGCTGGTGGCATTTCGGCCTGTTTGCCCTGGCGGGCGTCGCCCTCGAATGCACGCGGTTTGCATCGGTCGGTCGCGGATTGGTCGGCTTTTTCATCGGCGCGATTTCGTTTCTGATCTTCTCGGCGATTCGCGAGCGTGGCATCCGCATCCGACCCGCTGTGCTCCTCCTCGCGATCGCCGCTTCGTGGATCCTCGTGATGGTGAATCTGCGGCACAATCTCGTGCTGCTCGCGGCCACCTCGGTGCTCGGGCCGGACCCCGCGATCTTCGGATTCCGTGTGGCCCATGTGATCACCCATCCGGTGTTTCTGTGGCTTCCTTTCCAGATCCTCCCATTCCCCTGCACGATCATCGCGCTCGCGCTATTGGAGACCGAACGCGGGACGCTGGGGCGGCGACTGGGCTTGCTCGGGGACATCAGCTACTCCTCCTATCTCCTGCATTTTCCGCTGCAATTGACCTTCGTCTTCACTGCGCTCTCCCTCGGCCTCCCGCGCACCGTTTTCTTTTCACCGATTGCGTATCTCCTCTATTTCGCCACCCTCATCGCGCTCTCTCTCCTGAGCTACCACCGGCTCGAGCGCCCCGCGCAGCGCTACCTGCGCCGGCGATTCCTGCCCAGCCATTGACCCGCCATGCCCCGCGAAGAAAAAAAACGCATCGCCACCGACGGTCCGCGGCAGCCGCTCGCCGCGCTCGGGAGCGTCTTTGCCGGACTCGACACGGCCGCCCTTCCAGCGGGCCCTGATGCCGTGCCGACGCAGCCCGCCGCGCCGCAGCAGATTTGGAAATTGGGTCGCGTGATCCTGCGGCGTGAGACGGCTCATCGTGGTGGCAAATGCGTGATCGTGGTGCATGACTTCGCCACGCATCTCCCGGCCTCCGTGATCGAGACGATCGCGAAGAAGATCCGCCAGGCTTGCGGCTGCGGCGGCGCCGTCAAAGGGCGCACCATCGAGGTTCAGGGGGATCAGCCGGGCAAGGTTCGCGCGGTGCTGGAGCAGGAGGGCTTTCAGGTCGCGGGGGTGAAGTGATCCCGAGCTGCGGTCGCAGAGATGGCTGCGCTGTTAAGGGAATGAGAATGAGTTCCCCCCGGATGGGAGGCGGGTGAAGGTCGAGCCAGGGCACGGCCACCGGGCGCCAGGGATGATTTTCGGAGAAATGCGCCAAACCTTTAGCGCGGGCATTATGATTGCTATAGAAATTATTGTCCCAGCAGGACGCCAATTTCTCCGCGCACACCCTGAATGCCCACCCCGCACAAGATCGCTGATTTCGAGGCCCCCGGCTCCGCAAAGCATGACCATGCCGCGTTCCGCGGTTCCGGCATTCGCGCGTCGTCGTCGATGCTCGACTCTCTCGGGCCCGATGGTGACCCGACCGAAGACCTCCGCAATCTCATCGAAGAACTGCAGGCCACCGCTCGCAATGCCCGCGCCGAAATCCGCGTCGTGGAAGTGGAGCGCGATGACCTCGCCCTTCAGTTGGAGGAGTCACTGGTGCGCGTCGATCGCTTGCGGGCCAATGAGCGCGAGCTGCGCTCGAAATTTGTCGAAGTCACTGCGCTGATCCGCGAGCGCGACGCCGCGAAAGTGGAGGTAGCGCGCATCGTCGAGGGAGCGCGCAACGCCGAGGAGCGAATCGCGGCGCTCACGCAGACTCGCAACGACGCCATCCGCCAGCGCGACGAAGCGCTCCGGCGCACGGATGC
>JBGSYE010000308.1:0-3230 GCA_041751075.1 Chthoniobacteraceae bacterium | reverse complement strand
CCCAAGGCCGAGATTCTCGCCAAGCTCGACGCGCTGGCCTGACGGGGTGTGCCGCGGGCTTCGGGCCTGTGAGATCACTCACCGCTGACGCACCGGCCGGAGGGCGGGGTCACGTTTCGCGCCGCTTGCCACTGCCGTCCGGCATCCCGCATCCTCCGTCGCATGGCTTTCAATATCGACCTGCACTGCCATTCCTTCTTCTCGGGCGATGGCGTGAGCAGCCCCGAGGAAAATATCGCTTCCGCAAGAGCAAAGGGCCTCCATGGATTCGCGCTCACCGATCACAATACCTCCGACGGCTGCCGCTACCTGCTCGACAAAGGGCTGATGCGCGAGGATGGGCGGCCCGTGGATGGCTTTCTCATCATCCCCGGAGTCGAGGTCACGACGGCTGAGGGGCATCTGCTCTGCCTCGGAGTCATCCTGCCGTATCTCAAGGGCACGCCCGCCGCGGAGGTCTGCAATATCGTGCATGAGATGAACGGGATCGCCATCCCGCCGCACCCGTACGACCTCTTCCGCGCCGGCATCCGGGAGTCGGTGCTCGATACCCTGAAAATCGATGCCCTCGAGGTCTTCAACGCCGCCACCACCTTCAAGCGCTACAATCGGATGGCCTTCGAATACGCGACGATGCGCAGCCTGCCGATGACCGCCGGGAGCGACGCGCATCACGCCGCCGCAATGGGCACTGCCTTCACGATCTTGCACACGGACGACTTTTCGACGCGCGGCATCCTCAGCCGGATCAAGCACGGCACGGAACTCAACCAGCGCTACCTCTCGCGCAAGGACGCCTTCCGCAAGACGTGGAATAACTGGCTGCGCCTGCGCCGCAAGCGCGTGCATCGGCCAGAGGAGAAGTAGCGCGACTGTGGCGACAGCCCAGTCGCGAGCAGTCTCGCGCTACCGCTCGCACGTGACCTCCTCCGGAGACCCCAGCAGCTCGCGATTCGACTCCACAAGCCGCACCTCGATCGTGTGCGAATGGCCGTCCCGCACATAGGCCGGCATCCCAAAGCGGAATCCGACGCGGCCGTCGCCCATCCCCCGTTCGCGGAGATCTTCGCGCGGCTCATTCGCCGCCACTCGCGCCACCCAGCCATAGTCGATGTCGATATCGACCTCGAGCGGCGCCTGCGGTCGCTCGCGATCCCAGACGTAGCCGACGACCTCGTGGCAGTCGGCCTTTTCCATCACCTCCTCCCGCGGTGGCGGCGGGTGCGGAGTGAGGCGTCCATTGAAGAGCAGGATGCTGAAGGCGAACGCGTGGAAAGTGAGCGCGACATTTCCCGCCCGCCACCACGGGCCATCGCCCCAGCGTTTCGCCTGCTTGTTCCAACGGGCAAACGCCGCGACGGTGTCCGACTGGGTGCGCAATTCGCCGTAGGTGAGTGTGTGCGTGTCGCTGAGGTGCGCGGGCCGATCCGGCAGGAGATGCGCCCAGAGGTCGATTTGTTCGAGGAGGTGCATTGGGGGAGAATCCGAAGCTCGAAGCTCGAAGTTCGAAACAATTTCAAAGGAAGGCGAAGGCTCGAAATCGGGGAGGCGCTCTTGATCCGTTTCCCTGCATTTCCACCCGTTCGCGTTCGTTCCGAGCTTCGAGCTTTCGCTAAAACTCCTGATACACAAAGGGCGGCGTGGAAAAGTCGCCGCGGCCGTAAAGCGCGATGAGGCCGGCGATGATCGCCAGGTAATAGACCGTCAGCACGACGACACGCATCCTGGGATGCACGGCGAGCCAGTTTGGGATCGTCCTCACACCGCGAGCCGCCGGAGCACGTCTTCGATGAGCTTGCGCGGCGTGGCCCAGGCCTCACGCTCAAATTCCGCCGGGGAAATTGCGACGCCGAGCTGCTCGCCGAGCGCGACGATGAGCTGCACCGTCTTCATGGAATCGAGAATCTGCAGATCGTAGAGGGCAAGGTCGAGGTCGGTGCGCACCTCGTCGGTCTCCGCGACTTCGGCGAGGACCGTCAGGATTTTTTCGGCGGGCTCGGTGCTGGTCATCGGTGGGAGAGGAAGGATTAAGAATGACGAGTGACGAATGACGAAGAGGAATTTGGTGGTTCGGCGCTCCTGATTCCTACTTCGCAACCACCAGGCGCCCGTGGAAGAAATCGTCGAGCATCTTGTTGTAATAGGCCCAGCCCTTGGCGCCGAGGTGATCGAGATTGTCCGAGAAGAAATCGGGATCGTTCTCATTTTGCCGGAAATAGACCAGCGGCGCGCCGTACTCCGCCGTGATTTTCCGCAGGCGCGCTTCGTAGGCGCTGCGGGCGCGCCTCGAGACGCCGGTGGTCTCGAGATCGCCGGCATGCACGGGCATGCTGAGGATCAGCGGCTGCGCGCCGAGTTCGTCGAGCGCCCGGAGCATGAGCTCGAGGTCGGTCCATTCGTCGGCCCGGGCGAGTGTCCGCAGGAATTGCCGGTCGCGGGAGCCTTTCGGCCGCTTCGCCAGCGCGGGTGGTTTCCGCGCGCTGGCTTTCATTCGCCGCGCGAGGTCGTCGGCTCGCTTGAAGATTTCCTTCCAGTTCAGCACCTGCCGGCGCCGGGCCCGCTCCGGCTCGTCGTGCCTCTCGGCGAGATGTCGGGCAGTGGCAAAGTGATCCTGCACGCGCCCGATCGCGCGCTGGAGCTGCCCGAGCGGCAGCAGCGCCGCGAAGAGCGCCCGATCCTCCACGGTGTCCCCGGCAAGCCGCCGCAGCATCGTGCGGAGGAGCCAGTCTTCTTCCACCGTCTTCGGATACTCGAGCATCCGCCGCGCGGAGTCCCGGCGCAGTTCGCGGCTGAGCGAGGGGCTGAGCGCCAGCTCCGTGGCCTGGAGGGCGGAGAAATTTCCCGCGTAGTATCCGGGATCGACCTCCTCGGCAAAGTAGGAGCTGGGCGAAAGAGAGATCGCTACCTTCATCCCGCGCAGATCCTCTCCGACCGCGGCGAGCTTCTGGAGGATGGCCAGCGCCGTGGTGCCCGCCTTTCCGACCGGAAATACGCGAAATCCGGTGGGATACTCCTCGAAGAATTCGCCCGCCTCATTCGGCACCTGCTGCACGAGTTCGGAGCTGCCGTAGAGCACGAGCAGGTCGTCCTGGGCAAACGCCTGCTTTTGCAGCGCCACGCCATGCAGCTTCGGATCGGAAAAATCCGCGATGAGATCATGCACATGCTGGCGCTCGAGCCGCTGCGCCCACCAGAGCCCGGCGGCCAGTGGAAGCGCTGCAATGACCAGC
>JBGSYE010000307.1:0-2087 GCA_041751075.1 Chthoniobacteraceae bacterium | reverse complement strand
ACGCGCGCGCTCCCCGGAAGTTCCCCCGCGCCCGCTTCCTCGGTAGCTGAACCGGAAAGGCGTCTGCGTGGCGTGTCCTCGGGATCTGAGCGGTTCTCGGGAGCGCGCGACGCGGCGTCCCGGCGCGACGTCCTTTCGCCGGGCTCCCGGTTCGGCAAGATTTCCGCGCCTGGGGACTCGCCGGCCGGTCTCTGTGGTGCGGAGCTCTTGTTTCAGTCGCGCGGATCAGGAAGTGCGTTTCGGCGGGACGCCGACACCAGCACGCGGGACGCGCGCGCTCCCCGGAGGTTCCCCCGCGCCCGCTTCCTGGTTTCAGGATCTCGAATCCAGAATTGCCCGCCGATGCGCTTGCTGGCATCGTGGTCGCCATGCTTCGCAAACCGCTGGCCGCGAAATCCGAACCCGTGCCTTACCGCTTCACCGTCAAGGAATGGCACCGCCTCGGCGAGGCGGGACTTTTCGACGAGCAGGATCGAGTCGAACTGCTGGATGGAGAAATCATCATCATGTCACCCATTGGAAGCCGCCACGCCGCTGTCGTCGTCAATTTGATCGATTATTTTGGAGAGAAAAATCGCCGCCGTTACCTGATTGCCGCCGGCAACCCTATCGAGGCCGACAATTACTCCGAACCGCTCCCGGACTTTGTGCTGATGCCCCGCACTCAAAAGGGTGCCAGACGTCATCCGCTAGGGCGCGATACGCATCTCGTCATCGAAGTCGCCGACACCAGCCTCGCCCACGACCGAGGGCGCAAGCTGCGCAAATACGCGAAGAGCGGCGTGGCCGAGTATTGGATCGTGAATCTCAAGCACGACACCATTGAGATTTACCGCTCGCCGGCGGGTGAAGACTATCGGGAGCAGAGCGTGGCCAAGGCGGGCGAGAAGATCGCGCCCGTGGCATTCCCCGACGTGGCGTTGGCCGTCGAGGATATCATCCCGGAGCGCTGATGGGCGCTGGGATGGATTTCCAGCGCACGCTCTTCATCAATCCGCCGTCGTGGCAGGGCTTCGATGGCGGGGCGGGTTCGCGGTATCAGGCGAAGCGCGAGGTGCGCTCGTTTTGGTTTCCGACCTGGCTGGCGCAACCGGCGGCGCTGATCGAAGGGTCGCGGCTGGTGGATGCGCCGCCGCACGACCAGACGCGCGAAGATGTGCTGAAGATCGCGCGCGATTACGAACTGGCGATCATCCACACCAGCGCGCCGACCTTGCGCGGTGATGCGGAGCTGGCCGAAGCACTGAAGTCACACAACCCGGCGATGCAGATCGGCCTCGTCGGTGCGCACGCGGCGGTGTTGCCGGATCAGACTCTCGCGGCCAGCGAGGCGATCGACTTCGTGGCGCGCAAGGAGTTCGATTTCACCTGCCGCGACGTCGCGCTCGGCAAGCCGCTGGCGGAGATCGACGGACTCTCCTTCCGCCGCGAAGGCCGCGTGATTCACAATCCCGAGCGCGCGCTGATCGCGGACTTCGACGCGCTCCCGAGCGTGATGGACGTGTATGCGCGCGACCTCGAAATCGAGCGCTACTTCATCGGCTACCTGCGACATCCGTACGTCTCGCACTACACCGGTCGCGGCTGCCCGGCGCAGTGTACTTTTTGCCTTTGGCCGCAGACCGTCGGCGGGCACAAGTATCGCGCGAAGTCGCCCGAAGGCGTGGCGCGCGAGATGGCCCACGCGCAAAAACTCTTCCCCCAGGCGCGCGAGTTTTTCTTCGACGACGACACCTTCACCGCCTACCAGCCGCGCGCCCGCGAGATCGCGAAACAGCTCGGCAAACTCGGCCTGACGTGGAGCTGCAACGCGCGGGCCAACGTGAACTACGAAACGCTAAAGACGATGCGCGACCACGGCCTGCGGCTCCTGCTCGTGGGCTATGAAAGCGGCGTCCAGCAAATCCTCGACAACATCAAAAAAGGCATCCGCCTCGAAGAGGCGCGCGAGTTCACGGACAACTGCAAGTAGCTCGGCATGACGATCCTCGGCTCCTTCATCGTCGGCCTGCCGGGCGAGACGCCGGAGAGGATCCGCGAGACGATCGAGTTCGCGATATCGCTCGATGTGTTCTGGATCCAAGTGA
>JBGSYE010000306.1:0-10613 GCA_041751075.1 Chthoniobacteraceae bacterium | reverse complement strand
GCGGCATCACTATCAAGGCGCACCCCATCGCCATGCAGTACACGGCGAAGGATGGCGTGACTTACAAGCTGAACCTGATGGACACGCCGGGCCACGTGGATTTCGCCTACGAAGTGTCGCGCTCGCTGGCCGCATGCGAAGGCGCGCTGCTCATCGTGGATGCCGCGCAGGGCGTGGAGGCGCAGACGGTTGCGAACGTCCACCTCGCGAACAAACAGGGCCTCACGCTCATCCCGGTCATCAACAAGATCGACCTGCCGAACTCCGACATCCCGACGGTGCGGCGCCAGCTCGAAGACATCCTCACCATTCCCGGCGACGACGCCGTGCTCGCGAGCGCGAAGGCGGGGATCGGCATCGAGGACATCCTCGAAGCCATCATCGAACGCATTCCGCATCCGAAGGGCCACGCCCACGACGCTCTGCGCGCTCTCGTTTTCGACTCCACCTTCGACACGTATCGCGGCGTCATCGTCTATGTGCGCGTGGTCGATGGCATCGTGAAGGCCGGCGATCAGGTGAAAATGATGGCCACCGACCGCAGTTACGAAGTGAAGGAAGTCGGCATCTTCCGCCCGCAGCAACCAAAGCTCCTCGCGCAACCCAAGCTCGGCCCCGGCGACGTCGGCTACGTCATCGCCAATATGAAGACGAGCACCGAGGTGAAAGTGGGCGACACCCTCACTTCGCGCAGCAACACCGCGCCCGAGCCGCTCCCCGGTTTTCAGGAAATCCAGCCGATGGTTTTCAGTGGTATCTATCCGATCAATACCGCGGACTTCGAGCACCTCAAAGCCGCGATGGCCAAGCTCCAGCTCAACGACGCCGCCTTTCACTACATGGCCGAGTCGAGCGTCGCGCTCGGCTTCGGCTTTCGCTGCGGCTTTCTCGGCCTGCTGCACATGGAGATCATCGTCGAGCGTCTGCGCCGCGAATACGGCATGGACATCATCGCCACCTATCCTTCGGTCATCTACGAGGTGCAAAAGACGAACGGCGAACTGCTGCACGTGGACAATCCCGAGCACCTCCCCGACGCCAGCGTGATCGGCGAAATCCGCGAGCCGATCGTCCGCTGCTTCATCATGATCCCGAACGACTACATCTCGCCGCTCATGCAGCTCATCATGGACAAGCGCGGCGAGGTGAAGCACACCGAGTCGCTCGACACCAAGCGCGTGATGCTCACCACCGAGCTCCCGCTCAACGAAATCCTCGTCGATTTCGTGGACAAGATTAAGTCCATCACCCGCGGCTACGGCTCGATGGATTACGAGCAGGCCGGCTACCGCCCCTCGAAGCTCGTGAAGCTCGACATGCTCGTGAACGGCGAGCCCGTCGATGCCTTCAGCTCGATCGTGCATCGCGACAAAGCCGAAGGCCGGGGCCGCGCCCTTGCCACGAAACTCAAGGAGGTGATCCCGACGCAGCTCTACCAGGTCGCCATCCAGGCCGCGATCGGCGGGAAGATCATCGCGCGGGAAAGCGTGAGCGCGCAGCGCAAGGACGTAACTGCGAAATGCTACGGCGGCGACATCACCCGCAAACGGAAACTTCTCGAAAAGCAGAAGGAAGGGAAAAAGCGGATGAAGAGCATCGGCCGGGTGAACATCCCGCAGGAGGCTTTCATTGAGGTCTTGAAGACAAACTAGCGCCCGCGCGACGCCGCTCGATGCCGATGGTCATTCGCCCTTTCGATCCCGCCGATCTCGAGACGCTCCAGCGCATGACGGTCGATGCCTTCGACGGCATCGCCATGGACCAGACGATCGAGGCGCAATTCGGCGAACTCGGCGGCCACGACTGGCGCTGGCGCAAGGCGCGGCACATCGAGCAGGACTGCGCGGCGAATCCCGGCGGAGTCTTCGTCGCCGAGGAAGACGGCCGGATCATCGGCTACATCACCACGGTGATGGATCGCGAGGCTGGCAAGGGGCGCATCCCGAATTTTGCCGTCGATGCGTCCGTCCGCGGGCGGGGCATCGGCCGGAGCTTGATCGAGCACGCACTCGAATACTTCCGCCGCGAAGGTCTCGCCTTCGCCACGATTGAAACGATGACGCACAATCCCATCGGGCAGCATCTCTATCCGTCGTGCGGTTTCGTGGAGATCGGGCGGCAAATCCACTACGCCGCGAAGCTCTGAGGAATCACGCCTCGTTGCGATATCGAGGATCTCGCCATGCGTTCCGCCTGCAGCCTCACGACTTCCCGCCCGTCGTAGGGATGCTGCGCACCGCCACGCGTTTCCAGCATTTGGCATCGGGCGATCGCCGAGCACTTCATCGCCGAGATCGCTCACCGCCGCGCCGCGAGCAGCAGCTCGTTCAGCTTCTGCCGCAGCGTCTCCGCATCTGGATCGGAAAAAGGCGTTTCCAGCGTCTCCACGCCGTTGGTGTTACTACTCGTCCCGGCGATCGCCGCATCGAGCTGCGACTCCGTCACCTCTCCCGGTGGCCCTTGCGGTCCCTCGCTGCCCGGCTCCCCGGTATCCCCGCGCGGGATGTCGAAGGTGAAATGCACATCCGTCCCATCGAAACTCACCGTCACATTCGCCGGCGTCCCCGGATCGAGCGTATTCACCCCATCCACCACCGCCTGCGCAAAAGGCGGCCCCTGCGGTCCCTCCGGTCCCGGCGGACCACCGGACGGACCTTCCGGCCCCTCGGGCCCTTGCGGTCCCTCCGGCCCATCCGCGCCTTGCGGACCTTCCGGGCCCGGTTCCCCTTGCGGACCCTGCGGCCCGCCCGGACCTTGCGGACCCATCGGTCCTGGCGGGCCGGCGGGAATGTTCGTGATCAAAGCATTGAGCCCATTGAATTGATTTCGCATCTCCCCGGCGACCATTAGTGAGTCATCGAGGGGCAGGTTGGGATTGAATGGCATGGATAAGTGGTAAGTGGAAGGTTAAGTCTTGACTGTTGGTTTCCCCCACCCGGCGAGGGCTGAGTGCGCGAGGATCTACGGAGGATG
Source organism: Chthoniobacteraceae bacterium (assembly GCA_041751075.1). Lineage (GTDB taxonomy): Bacteria > Verrucomicrobiota > Verrucomicrobiia > Chthoniobacterales > Chthoniobacteraceae > JANNXQ01. The sequence goes on along the minus strand of JBGSYE010000306.1, from coordinate 7,640 downwards.
CGGCTCTTCATTCCGGGGGGAACTCTATTCTGGCCGTCTCCACGCTCCGCCTGCCGGCGGACTCGCGACACTCAACCCTCTATTCCGGGGGAGAAATCGGGAAACTTACACGAAGTTACATCACCGGGCGCATCGCCGGCTCGCTCCACGGGCCATCGCCCTCCGCATTGATCCCGCGCACGCGATACCAGCACACCTCGCCCGGCGTCGCGCCATTGCCGATGAATTTCGGCCGCCGCACCGTACCCATATACTTCCAGCCCGCGGGCGTGATCGGGTCCGCGCAGCACTCCATCACATAGGCATCGGCCTGCGCATCGGCCTTCCAGCGCACGATCGACTTCCCGGGCTCGCCATTGAAGGCCACCTTCACATTCACGATCTGCTGCACCGGCTGCGGCGGCACCGGCTCGCCCCTCACACTGAATCCCGTGCTCAGGATCTTCTCGGCGTCGCCATCGGTCGCACTTTCCGTGAACCCGGCCAGCGCCGTCATATCGGTCATCCATGCCGCTTCGGCAGCGTCCCGCGCCGCCATCAGTTGCGCCGCCGTCGTGCGATGCGCCTCCACCGCCTCCTGCGCCGCGGCAAAAGCCGCCTGCGAGGTCGTGAGGGCCGTCACCAGAGCGGCATTCCCGGAGACGTTTATGTTTCCGTTGGATTTCGTGAGGATGTCGGTCCCGCGCTGTAGCTTCTGCAGCACGGTGAGTTTGACGAGGATTGTTATGATGGGCATGGGTCTTTTTTTATTTGGCCCCGGACTCGCTGGCGCCCAGCGCAAACCAGTGTTCCATCGACTCGATGGAGCATCCCAGTGAGCGTAAGACGACGTGACTCCGAGGGGAATTGTCTCTGACATGGTTAGTTAGTTTCCTGAGAGCCGAGGCGTTCTGGGGAGAAAGCCACCACTCTCAGTTGCGGAATGAGAGTAGCCAAATCCATGCCAACCCCCGTTCTGCGCACTTACCTTTTTTTGCTTACTCTGCGAGACGGTTCCCTTTCTCCCCCTGACCCACGACTCGCTTCTCATCGCGGAGAAAAGCAACCGTGCCGGATGAGAAACCCCCGCCGCCCCATGAGCGTCCTTGAAACCGATCAAACCGGAACTGGCCGACCCCGGTCGGTCGCGTTGCCCGTCATCACGATCCGGATCGCGCCTTTTTCATGGTTCCCCCGCTGCCGTTCGGCAGTTTTGATCCCGCCCACTCCGGCCGCAGCTCGATGATCTCGTCGAAGAGGCTCACGCAACCGAGGGCCGCAAGCGGGCACCCGAAATAGACAGCGCGAAGCGCAGGGCGAAGCTCGACTGAGCCGGCAGGCGAAGGAGTCAAACCGATGAATGAAGCGCCGGGCAAGGCATCCCCCATGTGTTTGGCGTAGGCGAAGACATACTTCTTCCCGATCACCTCCTACGTTTGGCGATTCTCCACGTCCACCAGCTTCGCCTTCGTCCCATACTGCGAGCGGTGCGCTTCGTCCGTGATCACCACCACATTCGAGCGCGGGCACAACACCGGATGATCGTTCTCCTGGCTCTCCAGCGAGAACTTCTGGATCGTGGTGAAAATGATGCCGCCCGATTGTCGCGCCGCCAGCATCTCGCGGAGCTGTTCCCGCGATTCCGCCTGCTCGGGCGTCTGCTTCAGGAGATCCTTCGCCGCGCAGAATTGCTGGTAAAGCTGCCCGTCGAGATCGTTGCGATCCGTCACCACGACCAGCGTCGGATTGTTCATCTCCGGCTGCTGCAGGAGCTTCCCTGCGTAACAGCACATCGAGATCCTCTTGCCCGAGCCCTGCGTGTGGTGACCACTTTATTTCAGAAACATCAGCGCGTTCTCCCCTGCACGAACATCGGACTAATTACACAGCGTAAAGATATCGATTTAAACCACAGACTACTTGCGTTTGATACGTATTAGATCGCGGACGGGTGGCGCGTATACCAAGCGAAGATGGCGCGCGAACGCACGAGCCAGTCGAAGCGCCAGCGGCGGTGGAACGGCGTTGCCAATCTGGGTCAAGGCACTTGACTCAGATCCCTTCCATTCGAACCAGTCTGGAAACCCTTGCAGCCGCGCCGCTTCGCGAACGGTGAGCATCCGGCGGCGTCCATCGGACAAACGGAGGCGATGCATGTCACCGGTTGCGCCGGCCAGATTCCGGCAAGTAAGGGTTCGGGCGGGCGCATCGAGACGCAGGTCGCGCGGATTCGCACAGCAAGATGCTTTCTCATAACTCGCGACGTATTTCTCCATCGAGCGGGAAAGAAAACGCGAGTTGCTGGGAACTTGAATTGCAAGATTCCCGAGCGCTTCGCCCGCTGTGACCCGCTGCCCACTCCGTCGCGGCCAAATAAATCGGCCGTCGCGCCAGCCTACGACGATTACTCGCTCGCGATTTTGCGGCACACCGTAGTGTAGAGCGTTCAGCAGTCTCGGCTCCACAACGTATCCCAACTCTTCGAGCCGCCGCAGCACTTCGTCGAAATAGGGGCGGCTTCTACCTAGCAAGCCTCGCACGTTTTCCAGCAACCACATCCGCGGCCGCTTGCGCTGAACTGCAGAAATGAAGATCTCGAATCCGTTGCGACTGTCTTTGCTGCCGAGCTGACTGCCATTGGAGCTGAACGGTTGGCATGGTGGTCCGCCGATAATGACCTCACATGATGGCAGCGCGCTGCGCATGCTCAGCACCCGGTGAGAACAAGTGCCGCGCAGGCTCTCGCTATAAGTGGCGCAAGCGTCTTTTGCGCTCTCGATCCCCGTCACCAAAAATCCGGCTGCTTCGAAACCCAGCGAAAGTCCGCCACAGCCAGCAAAAAGGTCGAGAACGACCGGACCGTTTTCGGGACGAGGGCGCAATTTTATCGCGAGAGCCTCGGCGTAATTCATGGGCGGCGGCCTCGGCTCCTCCTGTTCGTCGCGGGCTTCGAAGACATTTGTGCATCGGCGACGACTCCAATCCATTTTTCATAGGGTTCGACCGCCTCGCGAGCAATGAACGAGGGATCGCTTTCTGCTAGAAGCGCAATGCGCGCTCGATCAAGCGTCAGCCCCGCACGCCGGCTCACGTCCTCTAGCTTCGCAGTATTGCCGATATGAAATGGCACACAAAAGCAGCGAACCGGGGGAGTGAATGTCGTGGGATTGAGCCATATACGGAGTGTGTCAAGATCGAGATCGTGCCATTTGCCCTCCCAGTCGGTAGTGCCACACGCACATTGAGCCAATAGAAAGAGCTGGCCGATGCGCTTATCAGGCAACTCACGCCAAACGACCACATCGAGCCCTTGGTCTTTTTCGAATGTAGATGACGGATCTTCCGGACGCGTCTGGCGCGGCTGCCAAAGCCATTCGCCAGTGAGCTCCTCAAGTCGTTTGAAGACTGCTTGGGCACGGGTGGGTAACTGATCGGCGGGCTGGCGCGGCCAACCGGTCCGCACGCCTCGAGAAGTCGGACCGGTATGCAGTCGCAGGACATCCCGCGCCAACCGCTCGAAAGCGATCGAAAGTCCCTTCAAGACACCTTGGCTCAAGCTCGGTGCCATCGTAATCGCTAGGCAAAACTCGTAGACCTTGCTGACACTCGGCCGGTGAGTCAGGTGAGCGTCTTTCCAAACAAAAGGGTATGACTCGCCCATAATGAGTGTGCGGCGTTCAATTTCAGCTGCGATGTCGCCCCCAAGCTGTTCCAGCGCGTCCTCCCGCTCGATCCAGGCAGCCCGAGTGCCGGGGAGGTCCTCTTCAATCTCTCCTGTCCACCGCTCATCTCGTGCGCCCTCCTCCAGACTCGCGGTTCCCATAATCACGGCACGGAACTCTGCCTCATCTGCATCAAGGCCCGCCTTGAAATCCGCGTTTCGGCTGAAGTAAGCCCGTGCCTTATCCGAACTCATTCAATCGATGCGGCTTTCACCACCAAATCGACGACGTTCTTTGCCAGAGCACTTACTTTTCGCCCTTGCGGAAGAAGTCTATCTGCATCTCGGGCGCGCAAGCCACCACCGGCGGCAGCGACCGCGTCTTCCAAGGCGCCTTGCGCCGTGCCAAGACCAGTAGCTATGCGCTCTGAAGCAGGCATCGACTCCCGCTCCACAACTGCGAGGCTTTTCCCTGATTTCAGCGCATTAGCCGAAAACGGATCGGCGAGCGCCTTCGCCAGACTAGTAATTTCCCGGCTCTCCCTTATTGCCGGCTCAATCTCACGCCGGCGGCTGCCACAAATGAACTGCATCAAATATTCCGCGTTATCGAGTTTTCCCGATAGAGGTTTTGGCCTTAACGCCTTTGGACCATCGGGCATGCCGACGAACTCGCGAATCTGCGGACGGTCGATGGCGTTATAGACTAGGGAAAAAGGGAAGACCGCCTGGCTTCGTCCGCGCCGCATGCTGTCGTTTGGATCGAAGCGATCCGCCGCGATCAGCTGCTCGACCATGTAATAAGCGGAAAGAATTCGTTCGGAGGTTCGCTGGTTGTCGCCAATCATCTGGATAACATCGTCTAGCGACATCTCACCGTTCTTGATGACCTCTGCGACCCATGCCGCTTTTGAGAACGCACCCCAAGGCTGCGCTCCTACGATGTGCTTGACACCCAAATGCGGGAGCAACTTGCGCTCCGCCTCGAGACCTTCGAACATCATCACCGGCACGGGCTCGATTGTCTGATTCCCGTGCGCCGAACGGATGGCAGCGTATCTGACTTTCCGCTCAGCCTGATTCTTTGCGCGCGGATCTCCCGTCAGAATGAGACACGCGGCGAGTCGCCGATTGCCCTCTTTGATCTCGATTGGCCCGGATGCCGAGCGCCGCGTTCCAATTAGGGGCTCGGAAGCGAAGTAACCGTTCACGGCCATCGAGCTGAGCACATCCTCTAGGCCGACGTCATTCGCGATGTGATCCACGATCTCCGTCTCGTTCTTGAACTTCCGCGCCCACGGGCCATAGCGGGGATTGCGCATATCGAAGTGAAGCTCTGACAACTTCTTCGGCGATACTGGATGCTCCAGCTCTTCGGTCATTGACAAGTTAGGTCTTTGCTTCATGGCGGTGACGTTTTGCAGAGCGTGGCGTAATTTTTGGCCGCCTGCAGCAACTTTTTTTCGTCGTGCCGGAACGGTCGCAGCATTTATCACCGCCTGTGCGGCTCGCTACGCGCGCCTCCTTGCGCTTGGCCAGGAACCAGATGCAGGCGGGAATCTGGGTATTGGTGAAGAGCAGGCCGGGGAGGGCGACCATGCACTCGACGAGATCGGCCTCGATGAGGGCCTGCCGGATTTGCCCCTCGCCGCCGGAGCCGCTGCTCATGGAGCCATTGGCGAGGAGCAGCGCCATGCTGCCTTGCGGGGCGAGGTGATGGAGCATGTGCTGGATCCAGGCGAAATTCGCATTGCCCCGTCTGCTTGCCCGTCCTCCAACTCCCGCTATTCCCTTCCGCCTCCGCGGCGGGTTGCCGAAGCGCCAGCGCGGGTCGCCCTCCAGCTTGGCGTCGCACCATTCGCTGATGTTGAACGGCGGGTTCGCCATGACGTAGTCGGGGTGCTGGTCGCTGCTGAAGCTGTTGGCCGGTGTATTGCCAAAATGATCCTTCGCTGCGCTCACGCTCTGCGGGATGGCTTCGCGTTGATTTGATGCGCTTCCGCGCTGGGCAGTGAAGGCGATGCCGCGGATGGCCATGTTCATCGCGGCGGGACTACGCCGCCTGAAAATGACGCACGTTAATTTCAGTGCCGGCGCGGGCTTCGGATTCTACTTTAGACAGAAGCTGTGCCGTCGCCGTTTCATCCACGTATTCTTCTCCGCAGTTATCGCACACTTGTGCCGGAACTGCTTTCACAACGAGCGTGAGACGACCACGTTCCAGAGTGACGGTTGCGGTGCCGGCGGCGGTCTCGCCGTTTTTACAGATGGGGCATTTCATGGTTTTCTCTTTTTGAAATCCTGCTCCCAACGGGACGGATCGGGTTCATAGACGGTAATGATGATTTTGGTTTCGGAAGCACTCGCGGCGACGACGTGCAGCGGACGTTCGTCGATCTAGCCTAGCATAAGCGCGCTCGGGTAGGGAAAGTCAGTCGGGTAATCCTCGATCACTTCGAGGATCGACCGCGTCCTGCGCGCCTTCACCGCGGAGGATTTGGAGAAAATCACCGGCACCTTCCAGAAATGGAAACGCAGCGCCGCCGATTACGCCGACCTTCCCGGCTTCTGCAAATCAGCGACCCTCGAGGAAATCGCCGCTCACGGTTTCGTTCTCACCCCCGGCCGCTACGTCGGCGCGGCTGATGTCGAAGACGACGGCGAGCCATTCGCGTGTGGTCTTCGGCGCCCTCGCCGAAGACGCGTCACCGGCCCGCGCAGAGTCATTCTGAATGGCGGCTTCGCCGGGTGGTTTTCGGATGCTCCCGGCGGGGGCGCCGACAACGGCACGCGGGGCGCGTGCGCTCCCCTTTTTATCTTTCGTGAGGAACCAGATGCAGGCGGGAATCTGGGAGTCTGGAGTCGGCATGGGTGGGAAGGGGGGATCAGGCAGAGCTCCCCTGCGGTGCTGAATCCGGCAGAGGGCGACCGCCGTTTCCGAGGCCAGGGGAGGATGCTTGCGAAGGGCGGTGCATGGCAAGGTTCCGCGGAGCTGGCGAACGCATTTTTCCCCGGGCTCAGATCCGCCCATCGCCCTGCGCGCCGGGCCGATTCACCCCAAACCGGCTCTGCAATCCCCCGCAACCTTCAGGCGATCCGCCTCGGATGCTTCGTGGTCCGCACCGGAAGTTTGGGCGTCTGCACCGGGTGTTCGGGCGTCCGCACCGGGTGTTCGGGCGTCCGCACCGGAAGTTCTGGCGTCCGCGTCGGATGTTCGGGCGTTCGCACCGGACGTTCGGGCGTCCGCACCGGGTGTTCGGGCGTCCGCACCGGAAGTTCTGGCGTCCGCATCGGAAGTTGGGGCGTTCGCACCGGATGTTCGGACGTCCGCACCGGAAGTTGGGGCGTCCGCACCGGATGTTCGGGCGTCAGCGTCGGTTTAGATGACGGGGGCGACGGCTTTTCGGGCCGGGCGGATGCGTAGGGGATTTTTTCATGACTGAGTTCTTTCGATCTGTGGATTTGCGGGCCGACGAGGGATGCGGCTGCCCTTGCCACGAAGCTGCCGCATCAATGTTCCCGATTCGTTACCGCGCGATTCGCAGTTGGAGATTTCTGCGGCTCCCGTGATCGACGGGCCGCGCCGGGGTGCCTACAAGCACTCCTCACCCATGACGCCCGACATCATCCTCGTCCTCGCCATCCTCGCCGCGGCGGTGGCGCTCTTCATCAGCGAAAAGCTGCCCATCGACATGGTCGCGCTGCTCGTGCTCGGCGCGGTGCTGGCTACCGGGCTGGTGTCCTCGCGCGAGGCGATCTCCGGCTTTAGCAATCCGGCGACCATCACCGTCGCCGCGGTCTTCGTGCTCAGCGCGGCGCTACAGCGCAGCGGCGCCGTCGGCGCGCTCGGGCGTCTGCTGCTGCGCTTTGGCACGTCTTCGATGTCGCTGATGGTGGCGATCATGATCGCGGTCGGCACGGTCTCCGCCTTTATCAATAACACCGCCGCCGTCGCGGTCTTCCTCCCGCTGGCCATCGCCGTCGCCGCACGGCGAAAGAT
>JBGSYE010000305.1:0-8188 GCA_041751075.1 Chthoniobacteraceae bacterium | reverse complement strand
AGTGTGCCGTCAGGCCACTCGCTTAACCGGCGCCTGGGATAGCGAGTGGCCTGACGGCACACTCGCTCTACACCGCGGCCTCGAACTGCGCCATCAGCCGGAAGAGGCGGTAGCGCTCGTCGATGTCGGACTGGGTGAGGGACCGCAGCCGCTCGAGGCTGAAGGCTTCGACATTGAAGCTGGCGAGCACCGACCCCCAGACGACCGCCTTGCGCAGATCCTCGAATTTCACCTCGCCCTCGCAGGTGCTGGCGAGATACCCCGCGAGCCCGCCGGCAAAGGTGTCGCCCGCGCCGGTGGGATCGTGGATGTCCTCCAGCGGATACGCGGCGCACGAGAAGAACTGCGCATTTTCCCCGAAGAGCAGGCAGCCGTGCTCGCCTTTCTTCAGCGCGACGAAACGCGGTCCCATCTCCTGGATCTTGCGCCCGGCTTTCACGAGGCTGGTCTCGCCGGTGAGCTGGCGCGCTTCGCCGTCATTGAGGATGAGCATATCGACGCGTGCGATCAGCGCCTTGAGATCGTCGAGCGCGATATTGATCCAGAGGTCCATGGTGTCCGCGATGACGAAGCTCGGGCGCTGCATCTGGTCGAGGACGTGGCTCTGGAGGCTGGGCGCGATATTCGCGAGGAGCACGAACGGCGTGGCGCGATAAGCATCGGGCAACTCCGGGGTGAAATGCTCGAAGACATTCAGCTCGACGCTGCGGGTCTCTCGTGTGTTGAGGTCCCACATGTATTCGCCGGACCAGCGGAAGGTTTTGCCGGGGACGACCTGCAAGCCTTCGAGGTCGATCTTGCGGCTGCTGAAGTAGTCGAGGTGCGCCTTGGGAAAGTCGTCGCCGACGATGCCGACGAGATTCACCGGGGAGAAAAAACTCGCACTCACACTCGCGTAACTCGCCGAGCCGCCGAGCAGGTCGGCATGCTCCTCGACGGGAGTCTTGACGGTATCGAGCGCGATGGAGCCGACGACGAGGACGGAGGAGGAGGTCATTGAGGATTTCACATTTCAGATTGCGCGCTTCCGGTCAAAGCCGCTCCGCGATCTGCACGGCGTTGAGTGCGGCGCCTTTGAGGAGCTGGTCGCCAGCGACCCAGAAGGCCAGGGCGTTGTCCAGCGCGCAATCGTAGCGGAGGCGGCCGACCTGGCAGTTGTCCTTTTCCGCGGCGTAGAGCGGGAGCGGGTATTCGGCTTTGCCGGGATTGTCCACCACGTCGAGGCCAGGCGCTTTCGAGAGGACTTCGCGGGCGCGGTCGATCGAGACGGGGCGTTCGAACTCGGCGGTCACGGCCACGGAGTGTGCGCGATAGACCGGCACGCGGACGCAGGTGACTGAGGCTTTGAAGGTCGAGTGATGCATGATCCGCCGGCCTTCGTTTTGCATCTTCATCTCCTCCTTCGTGTAGCCGGAATCGAGGAAGCTATCGACGTGCGGCAGGACGTTGAAGGCGATCTGGTGCGGATAGACTTTCTTCTCCACCGGGCGGCCTTCGGCGATGGCCTGCACCTGCTGGCGCAGCTCCTCGATGGCCTGCGCGCCAGTGCCGCTCACGGCCTGATAGCTGGCGGCGAAGATGCGCTTCACGCGGAACTCGCGATGCAGCGGATGCAGCGCCATGAGCGTGATGGCGGTGGTGCAGTTCGGATTCGCGATGATGCCCTGGTGCTTCGCGATGTCCTCGCCATTGATCTCCGGCACCACGAGCGGCACCTGCGGGTCCATCCGGAAGCAGGACGAGTTGTCCACGACCACCGCGCCTGCCTTCACCGCGTGCGGCGCGAATTCCTTCGAGATGCCACCGCCGGCGCTGAAGAGCGCGACATTCACTCCGGCAAAGGAGCCGGGCGTGAGCTCCTGGATGGTGATCTCCTCGCCTTTGAAACGCAGCGTCTTGCCCGCCGAACGCGCGGAGGCGAGCAGCGTGAGTTTGGAGACTGGAAACTCGCGTCTCTCGAGCGTCTTCATCATTTCGATGCCGACGGCTCCAGTGGCTCCAACGATGGCGACGTGCATGGGATGGCTCATAAAAGCGGGCGCGCACGGTAGGGGCGGAGGCGTGCGGTGGCAAGTGGCACGTAGAACGAGTGTGGCTTCCAGCTCACTCGCTATTCGGCGTCCGATCGCAGGAATAGCGAGTAGGCTTGAAGCCACACTCGCTCTACTTCTTTCTTCCCAGCGCGCGGTGTCGCCCGTTACCACTTTCCGCCTCCACGCAATGTCCGATTTTTCTGTCGCTGTCATCGGCGCCTCCAACGACCGTCGCAAATACGGAAACAAAGCGGTGCGCGCGTACGTGGATGCGGGCTACACGGTGCTGCCGGTGAATCCGAAGGAGGCAACCATCGAAGGACTGAAGGCGTATCCGAAAGTGGATGCGATCGATCGACCGGTCGATTTCGTCAGTTTGTACGTGCCGCCTGCGGTGGGCATGCAGCTCCTCCCGGCCATCGCGGCGAAGCATCCCAATGAGCTGTGGCTGAATCCCGGCTCGGAGAGCGAAGATCTCATCGAAGCCGCGGCGGATTTGCATCTGCGGACGGTGATCGCATGTTCGATCGTCGCTCTCGGGCGCAGTCCCGACGAGTTTCCTGACACCTGATGCCCCGTCCACTTTCCCACGCCGCTTTTTGAACTCCCTCACCTCGCTTTTCTCCTCCTCCGTCGGACGCAAATGGATCGTCGCCGTGACGGGTGTGGTGCTCCTCGGCTTCGTCACGGGACACATGCTGGGCAATCTCCAGATGTTCCTCGGCCAGGAAACGATCAATCGCTATGGAGCTTTCCTACAGGGGACCGGAGAGCTGCTCTATGTGGTGCGCCTGGGCCTGCTCGCGATGGTCCTGGCGCACATTTACTTCACCGTCCAGATCACCCGGGAAAACCGCGCGGCGCGACCGGTGAAATATGCGGTGAAGGGCTGGCAGGCGAGCACCTGGGCTTCGCGGACGATGATCGTGAGCGGCCTGATCCTCCTTTGTTTCATCGTCTTTCACATCCTGCACTTCACCACGCACACGATCGACCGCTCCTACGCCTCGATGCTGGACGCCAAGGGCCGGCACGATGTGTATCGGATGATGATCGCGGGCTTTGATAACGTGTGGGCGTCGGGCTTCTACATCGTCGGCATGTTCCTCCTCTGCCAGCATCTCAGCCACGGCATCGTGAGCTTTCCGCAGACGCTCGGGATCAATGGGAAGAACACGGAGGGCTTTTGGAAAAAGCTCGGGCCGGCTTGGGCGTGGGCGCTTTTCGTCGGCTACGTCTCGATCCCCGTGGCGGTGCTGGCCGGATATTTCGATCGATGAGCACGACCCTCGATTCCAAAATCCCCCCCGGGCCGCTCGAGAAGAAGTGGGAGAGCCACAAGTTTCACTCGAAGCTCATCAATCCAGCGAACAAGCGAAAGTATGAGATCCTCGTCGTCGGCTCGGGACTCGCGGGGGCGAGCGCGGCGGCGTCGCTGGCGGAGCTCGGCTACCGGGTGAAGTGCTTCTGCTATCAGGATTCGCCGCGGCGCGCGCACTCGATCGCTGCGCAGGGCGGGATCAATGCGGCGAAGAACTACCAGAATGACGGCGACAGCGTGTATCGGCTCTTCTACGACACGCTGAAGGGCGGCGACTTCCGGGCGCGGGAGGCGAATGTGTATCGGCTCGCGGAGGTGAGCGCGGCGATCATCGACCAATGCGTGGCGCAGGGCGTGCCCTTTGCCCGCGAGTACGGCGGGTTGCTGGCCAATCGCAGCTTCGGCGGCGCGCAGGTCTCGCGGACCTTTTACGCCCGCGGCCAGACGGGACAGCAGCTCTTGCTCGGCGCTTACTCCGCGCTTTGCCGGCAGATCGGCGAGGGCAGCGTGACGATGTTTCCGCGCACCGAGATGCTCGACGTGGTGATCGTCGATGGCCACGCGAAGGGGATCGTCGTGCGCGACATGGTGACGGGTGCGATCACGTCGCACGCCGGCGATGCGGTGATCCTCGCGACCGGCGGCTACGGGAATGTCTTCTACCTCTCGACGAATGCGAAGGGCTGCAACGTCACCGCCGCGTGGCGCGCCTACCAGCGCGGCGCGTTCTTCGCGAATCCCTGCTACACGCAGATCCACCCGACATGCATCCCGGTGGCGGGCGACTACCAGAGCAAGCTCACGCTCATGTCCGAGTCGCTGCGCAACGATGGCCGCGTGTGGGTGCCGAAGAAGAAGGGCGACAACCGCGCGCCGCGGGACATCCCGGACACGGAGCGCGACTATTATCTCGAGCGGAAGTATCCGAGCTTTGGCAATCTCGCCCCGCGCGACATTTCCTCCCGCTCGGCGAAGGAAGCCTGCGACGATGGCCGTGGCGTCGGCCCCGGCGGACTCGGCGTGTATCTCGACTTTGCCGACGCCATCAAACGGCTCGGCCAATCCGCAATCAAAGAGCGCTACGCCAACCTCTTTGATATGTACCACCAGATCACCAACGAGAACGCCTACGAGACACCGATGCGCATTTATCCGGCGGTGCATTACACGATGGGCGGCCTGTGGGTGGACTACAACCTGATGAGCAACGTCCCCGGCCTCTTCGTGCTCGGCGAGGCAAACTTCAGCGACCACGGCGCGAACCGCCTGGGCGCAAGCGCGCTCATGCAGGGTCTCGCGGATGGTTACTTCGTGATCCCGTCCACGATCGGCAATTACCTCGCCGCGGAACTCGGCAAAAAGCCCGCGACCACCCGGCCCGAATTTGCGCAGACCGAGGCAGCGGTCCGCGAGCGCACCCAGCGCCTGCTCGGCATCAAGGGCAAGCGCAGCGTCGATCACTTTCACCGCGAGCTCGGCCGCATCGTCTGGGACTACTGCGGCATGGCCCGCACCGAGCAGAGCCTCCAGCGCGCGCTCGCGCAGATCCCGCCGCTGCGCGAGGAGTTCTGGAAGAATGTGAACGTCCCTGGCGAAGGCGAAGCGCTGAATGTTTCGCTGGAGAAGGCGGGCCGCGTCGCGGACTTCCTCGAGTTTGGCGAACTCATGTGCCTCGACGCGCTGGAGCGCCGCGAGTCCTGCGGCGGCCATTTCCGGGAAGAATATCAATACCCTGACGGCGAGGCGAAACGCGATGACGAACACTTCCAGCACGTCGCCGCCTGGGGCTTCGAGGGAGAAGGCGCGAAACCCACCCGCCACCTCGAACCGCTCGCATTCGAGGCCGTGAAACCGAGTGTGCGGAGCTACAAGTGAAACTTTGCCTCAGTAACAAACCTTGATACCGTTTCGCCATGATCCTGGAACGCTTCCCCGAACTCCTGAAGCTGTCGGAAGACGAAAAGCAACAGCTCTGTTCTGAGCTGCGCGGCACATTTTTCATCGATGAACCGGTGACCGACCCCGACCTCATCGCGATCCTCGAAGCACGTCACCAGCATTACCTCGCGCATCCGGAGACGGCGCGTCCGTGGTCGGAAGTGCGCGCGGAGCTGCGCGCGAAATATATCGAGGGTCGACAGGAGTGACAGTCATCCTGGTGGCCCGCGCGGAAGCGCAATTCCAGAGCGAGTATGCGCGGCTGGCGGAGTTTGACTTCAGACGGGCCGAGCACTTCGATGCGGTCGTAAATGAAGGACTAAGACAGCTCGCAGATTATCCGTATTCTGCGCCCCCCTTCGAAGGCCAGTTTCGCCGACTGATCATCGGGGAGTATTTTTGTGGCATTTGCCATGTCGTCGAAGGCCGGCGGGTCGTGGTGCATGGCCTGCACGATAGCCGACGAGATCCAGAATCGATCCGTCGCGAACTCGGACTCTGACCGCAGTTGTGTCCTTTTCACCATGAACCTCCACCTCAAAGTCTGGCGTCAGAAATCCGCGAACGCGCGCGGCGAACTCACCGACATCGAAGCTCGCGACATCCCGGCGGACAGCTCCTTCCTCGAGATGCTCGACATCGTGAATGAGGATCTGCTCGCGAAAGGGATCGAACCCATCGCCTTCGATCACGACTGCCGCGAGGGCATCTGCGGCACCTGCTCCCTCACCATCAATGGCGTCCCGCACGGCCCGAGCGAGACCACGACCTGCCAGCTTTACATGCGGAAATTCAAGGACGGCGAGACGATCTACATCGAGCCCTTCCGCGCCCGCGCCTTCCCGATCGTTAGCGATCTCATCGTCGATCGCAGTTCCTTCGATCGCATCGTGGAGACTGGCGGCTTCATCACCGCCCGCACGGGAGCGGCGCAGGATGCGAACGCGCTGCTCATCGGAAAAGTGGAAGCCGACGCCGCGATGGAAGCCGCGGCGTGCATCGGCTGCGGCGCGTGCGTGGCGGCGTGTCCGAACAGCTCCGCAATGCTTTTCGTCGGCGCGAAGGTCACGCACCTGAGCCTGCTGCCGCAGGGCCAGCCGGAGCGCACCCGCCGCGCGACGGCGATGGTGCGGAAGATGGATGCGGAAGGTTTCGGCAACTGCTCGAATCACCTCGAGTGCGAAGCCGTCTGCCCGGCGGAGATTCCCGCGACCGTCATCACGCGGCTGAATCGCGAGTACGTCGTGGCGACGGCGCGCGAGGCTGTCCGGTAGCGCGGTGACCCGGCGAGCGGCGCCGTGTCTGGAGGCGCTGGATCCTGACGCGCGCTAGCGCTGGGTTTAGCGCTTTTTGGGAGCGGTGCGGACCTGTCTGGCGGCCGCTTTGGGGGATGCGGCCCGGCAGGCGACGGCGCGCTCCATTCTGGCCGCAGCAGCGTCGCGATTGGCTGACTTGGGCCGCTGCGCTATGGGCTGGGCGCTCGGGATCGGCACCACGCGCCACCAGGTTTCTTCCTCGAGCATTCGCGCCAGTTCCACGGGCATCGGCGCGCGAGGTTTGGGCTTCCGCGTGAGGACTTCCTCGGCGCTTGCGATCGGCTCTGGAGGCGGTGCGTGGAGGTCGGAACTCCGGGACGCTCTCTTTTTGGGAGAAGAGCTTTCCGGCTGGGTGTTCGTGGTTCGTTTGCTGGTGTGATTGCTCATGGGAATGACAGGTTTTCGCGCCGCGCCGTTCCGGGCGTCGGCGTCTCGCCATTGCGATGAGCGTGTCGCGTGCCAGGGCGGGTGGTGCGGGCGAAAATGGGGGAAATCCCCGCTTGGAGGCGTCTTTGCGAGGCTCCGTGCAGGAGCCGCGGCTCTCAGGACTGCGAGAGCCCGTGGGCCATCGGCCGGATCACGGCAGGAGCTGGAGGCAGAGGAGTTCGCGGGCGTCGCGGAGGTAGAGGCGGCCTCCGGCGTAGGCGGGATTGCACCACGTCCGGCCGCACGCCTGGGTGCGTCCGAGTTCCCGGTATTGCTTGGGATCTGCGGCGAAGAGCAGGAGTTCGCCGGTATCGAGCAGCGTGAGGATATTGCCGCCCATCACGAGGAAGGCCGCTTCCGCGCGACCGCCTTCGGTCTGGATGAGGCCGGTCTTTTCCCAAGCCAGCTCGCCGGTCGCGAGGGCGATGCAGACGAGGTTCTTTGCCGGGCCGAGGCCGTAGAGGTGGTCGCCCACGACTACGGGGCTGGAAAAGTTGATCGTCATCTTTTTGTCCACCCACGCTTCGCTGGCGGTGAGGCCAGCGTCGGTTTTTGCGAGGCGGGTGGCGACGAGGCCGAGCTGATGGGAAGCGACCAGGATGAGGTCGCGCCAGACGACCGGCGTGGTGACGTGGCGTCCCAGGCGCGTGGTGAGCGGGACGCGCCAGAGCAGGCGGCCATCCTGCGGATCGAGACCGATGAGCGCCTCGGTGGTAAAAGTGATGAATTGCCGAACGCCGGCGACGGTGGCGATGATGGGAGCCGCGTAGGCCGTCTGGTCGTTTTGCGATTTCCAGAGGATTTTCCCGGTGGCTTTGTCGAAGGCCACGATGCTCGCGCCGGTGGCGCTGCCGACTTGGGCGATGATGCGGTCGCCATCGACGATCGGGGAGCCGGTGGCGCCATGGCGACTGGCGCCTGCGGCGGTGCCGGTCTCGCCGATGTACACGGCGCCGAGGTCGGACACGAAATTCGTGCGCCAGATGACCTTGCCGGTTGCGGCATCGAGGCACTGGAACTCGCCTTTTGCGGATTGCACGAAGACGCGGTCGCCATCCGCGACCGGAGTGCAGCGTGGCCCGATGCCAAAGCCGTCTTTGTGCGAAGAAAAGATGGGCGTGCTCCAGAGTTCCTGGCCGGTGGCGGCGTCGGCG
>JBGSYE010000304.1:0-3990 GCA_041751075.1 Chthoniobacteraceae bacterium | reverse complement strand
GCCGAGCAGCGTCTTTGCGCGGAAACCAAGGCTGCAAGCGCGCAGTTCCGCCTCGGTCGCCGCCGCGAGCCGCTCCGGCGAAGGGTAGGCGAAAAGCTCGCGTCCGCCGAGCATCACCCGCGTCCCGAAGCGCCGCCGGATCGCATGCGACATCTGCGCGATGTGCGCGACCTGTTTCATCGACGACGTGATGAAAGTCGCGAGACACTCCCACGCCGGTTGCCGCACGATGCGCATCCCGCGGCAAAATTCGGCCGCCGCCGCCATGGCTGGATCGGTCGGGAAAGTCGCGCAGATCTCCGGCAATGGATGATCGATGGCAAAGTAGTCGCGCGCCGCATCCTCGCTCGCGCCGGCGACGAGCAGCGCACCTCCCTGCTGCTCCACGCGCGCTGGCTCCGAACCGATCGTCCCCACGTATCCTCCGCCCTCACGCTGCCAGTGAAACACCTGCCCGCACTCCAGCGTGCTCACGAGATCGAAGTGCGGCGCGGGAATCCGGGTACCATACGCGTCCCGCGTGTTGGTCGCGGCGTCCCGCCGCGACGCACTTTCTCCAGCGCCCGTTTCGGCAAGAGCTCCGCGCCGGGAAGACTCGCCGGCCGGTTCTGCGGGCGCGGAGCTCTTGCCCGATGGCGCAGTCCCGAAAGTTCGTCCCCGCGAGACGCGTGGACCAACACGCGGGACGCGTGTGCTACCCGGAACTCCGCCGCCACGCTTCACTGGATGAAGTAGCTCAAGTTCTCCAGTTCGATGGCCAGATCCACGTTGTTCACGACCACCTTGTCCGGCACCTGGAGGATGATCGGCGCAAAGTTCAGGATCGCCTGGATGCCTGCCTCCACGAGTTCATTGGTCACCTCCTGCGCGACCAGCGAAGGCACAGTGAGGATCGCCATCTTCACATTATTCTTGCGGACGAACTCCCCGATCTTCGACATCGGCAGCAGCTTCACCCCGAGATCGCGCGTCCGCTGGCGATTCGCCTCCGCATCGAATGCAGCCACGACTTCGAAGCCCTCCTTTGCAAACCCCGGATACCCGAGCAGCGCCGAACCCAGGTTTCCCGCGCCGACGAGGATCACCGGCTGGAGTCGCGTGGTGCCGAGCACATCCGTGAGCTGCGCGCTCAGCGCGGCGACATTGTAGCCGAGGCCCCGCGTCCCGAATTGACCGAAGTACGCCAGATCCTTCCGGAGCTGCGTGGGCTTCACCCCAGCCGCAGTGGAGAGCGCGGCGGAGGAGACGGTGTCGATGTGATTCTGCCGCAGCCGCTGCAGCGCCCGATAGTAGAGCGAGAGCCGATAGACGGTCTTTCGGGGTATGACAAACTTCGACATTTTGTGAAAAAGCGCGAGGGGCGGGGTTAGGTAGCCGATGCGATGCCAGATGCAAGGGGAGGAAAGTGAATGACGAATGACGAATGACGAATGACGCAATCGCGCGCTAGCATTCGCCATTCGCCATTCGCCATTCACTCCCATGCGCCTCAATCGTTTCCTCGCCTCCTCCGGCCTCGGCTCCCGCCGTGGCGTCGAGGAGCTCATCAAATCCGGCCGCGTCCGCATCAATGGCCGCGTCACCGACGACCTCGCCACGCAAGTCGGCCCGGAAGATTCCGTGAAAGTCGGCAGCCGAGTCATCCACGCGCAGCAGACCCTCCACGCCGTGCTGCACAAGCCGCGCGGCTTTCTCTGCACGGCGGACGACGAGAAGGGCCGGCGCACCATCTTCGAGCTGCTGCCGGAGAAGTGGCCGCGCGTCTTCCACGTCGGCCGGCTGGATCGCGACAGCGAGGGCCTCATGCTCGTGACCAACGATGGCGACCTCGCACTGCAGCTCACGCACCCGCGCTTCCACGTCGAAAAGGAATACGAAGTCGGCCTCGACAAACTCTTCGAGCCCGCGCACCGCGAAAAACTCCTGCGCGGCCTTCACATCGAAGGCGGCCGTGCTAAGGCCGAACAGGTCAGCGAGATCAAACCGCAACTGATTCGCGTGGTCCTGCGCCAGGGCCTCAAGCGGCAGATCCGGCTCATGTTTTACGAACTCGGGTACGAAGTCGTGCATCTCAAGCGCGTGCGCATCGGCCCCATCAAGCTCGGCCACCTCCGCCCCGGCGAATGGCGCCTGATCACGCCGAAGGAACTCACGCAATTGCACGCCACGCCCGGCCCACCGGCAAAGGCCTAGCGGAGCCGGATTTTCTTTTGACGCTCCCCGCAACGTCGGCTCTACTCCGCGCCTGACCCGGTGAGGTGGCTGAGTGGTCGAAAGCACCGCTTTGCTAAAGCGGCATACTCGAAAGGGTATCGGGGGTTCGAATCCCCCCCTCACCGCCATTTCTGCAATACACTGGAAATGAAGGACATACCGAAGATGATGTGGACAGAAAGCGACCAAGTGACAACGTATGCGACAACATCCAACATCGGCTCATTGCTGTTGAGCGAGGTATTCCTTGAGGCTCTGCCAGACAATCAGCCGGGTGCCCTTGCCGCCTTCGCGATTGCGCAGGCACTTGCTCTCCACCGGCGGCCGATACGAATTTCGCTCTGAGGGAAGGATCAATTCGTTGAGCGCCGAACGCATCATCCCGGTGCGCGAACAACGCTGCCCAGGCTTCGGAAGGCGGATATAGAGGGGCTCATCGCGCGCCGACTCGCTCGACGAATCGCTATTTGTTGGACCGGGAAAGTGTTGGCCCTTCGCTCTTCTTTCAGAGGGATCTCTGATGATGTAGGAGAACTCGATTTCGTCGGGGGCGACGACGATGCGGTGGACGAACAGGCGAACGATCTCGCTCCGGGCTCTGGCCGGCATCTCCGGCCAGCGTTTCCGCAGCGCAGTCGGATCAAACGGAGTCGCGCTTCGATCTGGCGCTGCCTTCGCTTGCAGTCTCGCCAGTCGGGCTTTGATCGTTCCGAGTTCACGCTGGACGGCGCGCCGCTGGTCTTCGAGGGGCCGATGGAGTTTGTCGAATCGTTCGACGGAGATCCGATTGTCCATGTAGAGGCGCTCGGTCTTCGCGATTTCCTCATCGACGCCTCGGGCATTTTCTTCGGTGCGCTGCAGGAGCTTGCGTTGCGCGGCGAGGTCCGGGTCGCCCGAGATGATCGCCGCCGCAGCGTGCCTGCGCGTGTGCAGGAAACTCGTGACCTCGTCGAGGAATGCGTTTTCGAGATCGGGGATCGGAATGCGATTGCCGCATTGCGCGCAGACATATTTGGCCGACGAACTCGCGGCATTCATGCGCGCTCCGCAGCCGCAAAAGAGAATGCCCGTGAACGCGTGCGACCCGGTCGCGATGGCCGGAGCAGACGGCACCTCGCTCGCGAGAGCCGCTTGCACCGTTTTCCAAAGTTCCTCGGCGACGATCCGCGGACACGGAATGAAATCCCACTCGTCTTGCGGCTTCTCGATCCGCTCTCCAGCGTCGTTCAGGACCGTCTTGTTGACCGCGTAGAGGCCGTTGGCTGACGGGCACGACAAAAGCCGGGCCACGGTCACGTCTCGCCATTCGCTCTCGCGCCGTGTTCGGTGACCGTCGGCATTGAGGCGTTTGGCCACGGCTGCCTTATTCCGAAGTTCGACATAGAGTTCAAAGGCGAGCCGCCGGACTCGCGCCTCCTGCTCCACGACACGGAGCGTGTCCTCATTCCACTCAAACCCGAAGGGAGCCTGGCCGGTATGCCTCATCGGTTCATTCGCCCCGCAGAAGCCGACCAAGGGCGTGGAGAAACTCGCCCTCGGCCATCTGCGCCCGTTCGTCCACGGGGTGCTCCGAATACTTGCGTTTGATTTTGTAGCCACCGCTTCGTGGAGCCGAGGCGTCGGAGCGCTGCGTGTGTCGAGCCAGCCGTTTGAGCACCGCACTGAAGCGACCTGGCAGGCAGACGTGAATCCGAGCGACCTCGTCGGTGCTCGATTCGGTTTTGATCGCCCGCGCCATCTCCACGACGGAGTCCTTCGTCGTCCCAACGGCGATGA
>JBGSYE010000303.1:0-1944 GCA_041751075.1 Chthoniobacteraceae bacterium | reverse complement strand
TGCTCCTTCATCACGACCTCCTCGTCGGAGAGCGCGGTCAGCGAGGCGGGACACCAGTTCACCATCCGCTTGCCGCGATAGATGAGCCCCTTCTGATACAGATCGACGAAGACGCGCGACACGCACTGCGAGTACTGCTCGTCCAGGGTGAAGCGCGTGCGGCTCCAATCGCATGACGCACCGAGTGCGCGGAGCTGCTGGAGGATGATGCCTCCGTATTTCTCCTGCCACTCCCAGATCTTCGCCACGAGCGCTTCGCGGCCGAGATCGTCGCGATGGCGGATCTCGCCGGATTTGCGGAGGGATTTTTCCACGGTGTTTTGCGTGGCGATGCCGGCGTGATCGGTGCCGGGAAGCCAGAGCACTTCCCTGCCGAGCATCCGAGCGCGGCGGGCGAGGATGTCCTGGATGGTGGCGTTCAGGACGTGTCCGAGGTGCAGGAAGCCGGTGACGTTTGGCGGCGGGAGGACGATGGAATACGCGGGTTTCGAAGAAGCGGGGTCGGCGGTGAAAAATCCGCCCGCCAGCCACGCATCAGACCACTTCGCTTCGACGGCGCTGGGTTCGTAGGTCTTCGCGATTTCGGACATGGGGCGCGGAATCTGGCCCGCCGCCTGGAGCTTGGCAAACTCGCAGTCAGCGAGGAGGCAGGAGGGCGAGAGTGTTGCGAAGTCATCGCGCGCGGGGCTTGCCGGGAGGGCGGGAATGGCGTAGAAATACCATACGTGACTCCCACCGTCTTCGTTCCGTGCGTTCCCTGCTCGTGTTTCGCCGAAGTCGTCGCAATTTCAGAGTTCGTCCGGCACTCCGTCCGCTCTCTTTTCCTCCCTTCCCAAATGATCATTTGCCAAGCCGCGCGCCCTTCCTACTCTCATCCGCCCATGCGAGCGATCGTCACCCTTCTTTGCAGTCTGCTCGTGGCGGCGCGCGTTTTCGCGGCAGGTGAATGGACGCTGATGAAGGTGGAAGGACGGGATTACCTGACGCTCGAGAATGTGGCGGAATTCTACGGCCTGACCGACGTGCGCCGGGTGAATAACGACATGACCATGAAGATCGGCAGCCGGAGCCTCCGCGGCACCGCCAACTCCGTGGAATTCTTCATCAACGGCCTGAAGTTCAATCTCAGCTATCCGGTGGCGGAAGTGAACGGCAAGCTCGGCATCTCGCGGATGGATCTCGCGAAAGTCATCGAGCCCGTCCTGCGGCCGAGCAAGATCAAGGGTGCGGAGATGATCAATACAATCGTGCTCGATGCCGGCCACGGCGGACACGAAAACGGCGCCTACTCGCCCTATGGGCATGAGAAGCAATTCACGCTCGACGTGGTGCAGCGCACGCGGCTGCTGCTGCTGCAAAGCGGGTACAAAGTCGTGCTGACCCGGAGCGGCGATGAGTACCTGTCGCTTTATGACCGCGTCGCGATCGCCAATCGAAATCCGAACGCGCTCTTCATCAGCGTGCATTTCAATTCGGGCGGCGCCGGCACGGGACTCGAGACCTTCACCCTCGCGCCGCGCGGCGTCCCATCGATGATGGCGGACGGTCCGCGCGTTTCCGACCTCAAAGAATGCGCCGGCAATGTGTGCGATGCGCAGAATATGGCGCTGGCAACGGCGATGCATGCGTCGCTCGTCGCGCGCTCGCGGATGTACGACCGTGGGATCAAGCGCGCGCGCTTCGTGGTCATCCGCGACATCAAGATTCCCGGCGTGCTCATCGAGGGGGGATTTCTGAGCAATACCTACGATGCGAAGTGGGTCGCGACTCCTGCCTACCGGCAGCAGATGGCCACCTGTATCGTGCAGGCGATCGGCAATTACCGCCGGGCTGTCGGGGCGAACAACGGGGTCGTCGCCGCGACCGATGGCAAGGCCGCCGCGAAAGGGCCGCGCGTCGAGATCTCCGGCAATCCGGTGTCGCCGGAGCCCGCGGCCTCGGGCA
>JBGSYE010000302.1:0-3924 GCA_041751075.1 Chthoniobacteraceae bacterium | reverse complement strand
ACATGGCATCGGCCAGCGAGCGCACCAGAAGCGTCTTGGCGAGGCCGGGCACGCCGACGAGCAGCGCATGGCCGCGGGAAAAGACGCAGATGAGCAGGCGCTCGATGACTTCCTCCTGGCCGATGATCACGCGCGCCAGCTCCTCGCGCATCCTGGCGCTCATGCGCCCCAGCTCGTCGATGGCGGCGACATCGTGGTCGGAGACCGCGTCGGTGTGAGTCATGCGCGGGACGCTATGGATGCCGCGGGGCGAATTCAATCACGCAGCGGGGCGCTATTGGACGATGCGCAATGTCTGCTCGACCGGCGCGGCCGTTTTTACCTTCGGCTCGATGCCGGAGCCAAACTGGTGGGCGACGATTTTCACCTCGACCGGGAGGCTCGCCCGCGTCGGCAGGTCGGCGATTTTCAGTTTCCCATCGACGACCTCCGCAGGTCCGTGGGCCACGTAAAAATCAACGGGCAGACCGGCGCTGCTTTCCGCCTTCAGCTCGACCGGCCCGCTGCCAGCCTTGATGTCGCCGACTGGCGGGAATGTGATCGTCTGCTCCTTCCCAGCGGTGAATCCCTTGAAGTTTCTCGGGAGCATTCCCACCTGCTCGGTGTGGCGGTGGGTCTCGTCGCCCTCGCTGTAGGCCATGAAAGTGATCCGCCCTCCCTCGGTCGCCGGGGAGAGATTGTCGAAAGTGATCCGCAATTGGTCCGAGCCCGCGACGGCGACCGGCCCGCTCACGGCTTTGAGCAGGATTGGCGCGTCGGAGTGGCTGACAGGCTGGCCGGCCTGCGGCCACTTTGGACCGTTTGGCTGGGGCTCGGGATATTTTTCCAGATACTCGGGATGCACCTGGAATGTCCGGCCGTCACCGACCCATTGCACATCGGAGAAGAAATAGCGGACGCCCGCATCGACATGCGCGCGATCTTTCCAGCGAATGAACTGATCCTTTTTCCCGAGGCCTTCGTGATAGGCGGCGATCGCCTCCGCCATCTCGCGGTCAAAATGCCACGCGCCCCCGGCCTTCTCCCCATCCGCGTCGGCGAGCGCCACCGGCTCCGCACCTTCGCGAAGCGCGAAGCTCGTCACCCAGCCGGACGCGGCATCGACCTTTTTGCACGCGACGGGCTCGCTCGCATCGGCCGGCCAGTGGGGGATGCGCGCCTGGGCCGCCTTGCGCAGGAAAAGGGCGACGAGTTTCGCATTCCGCCCGCTCCATGCGAAGTGCCCTGCGCCCGGCTCCACGACCATGCTGGCCAGATTGGCGGGATCGGCGGCGCGATATTCTTTGACCCAGTCCACGGCTCTTTCCCAGGACTCTTTGCCCTCCTCGTCGCGCATGGTGCCCCAGAACTCGTCGAACTGCCCCATCATGGTGAGCGTTGGAATTCCCGCAGGCACCGGCGGCTCTCCGCCGGGAGCCCCGCCGCGATATTGGATCAGCGCGAAACACCGGTCCGCAAATTTGATCGCGAGCTCCCGCACCTGCGGGCCGGCGGCCGAGTGGCCGAAGAACGCGAGCGGTGCGACCGAAAGCTCCCGATACCCGGAGGCCTTGGCGGAATCGTCGAGCACTTTTTGAATATCGGCGCTCGCGAGGCCGGCTTTTAAAAAGATGATCGCCAGCGACTGGTCGGCGCACTCGGCGCGGACGTGCTCGTCTTTCACCATTTCTCGCTCGGCCAGCGTCATGCCGGCCATGAGCACTCCGCGAATTTGCTTTGCCTCCGGGGGCACCCACAAAAACGCCGTCGTGCTGCCGGGCTTGTCGCGCCTCTGCGTCTCGACGGGAATCGCGAATTGGAAGACTGCGGCGCAGGCGGGCGCGGCGGCGAGGAGGAGAGGGAGGATGAGGCGGGGGAGGTTCATGCGATGGAGGTAGCACAAACGGACGGTCGATGTCACCGGCCTCGGCCAGTCCGCGGCTAAAAAAGTTTGCGGGAGGCGGCGGGTCGGCTAGGTGTGGCGCGTGGATTGGGGCAGTTAGCTCAGCGGTAGAGCGGCTCGTTTACACCGAGTTGGTCGGGGGTTCGATTCCCTCACTGCCCACGATTTTGGCTCACACGAAGGCGCGAAGGCACGAAGAGGAGGCATTAAGAGTTCCGAATCCTTCGTGGCTTCGTGTGAGTCTTGAACGGCGGGCGTATCGCCAAGCCCGACTGGACTTTGCCCGCGCCGGCTGCACAGCATCGGCCGCCTTTTATGAGAAAATACTTCGCGGAGTTCATTGGAACCTTCTTCCTCGTCCTCACCATCGGCATGACCGTGCTGCCGGAGCCGCCTCCGGGCACCATCGCGCCGCTGGCCATTGGCGCGATTCTGATGACGATGATCTATGCCTGCGGCCACGTGAGCGGGGGGCATTTGAATCCTGCGGTCACGCTCGCGGTCTGGATTCGCGGGCGGTGCGCCGCCTCGGATGTTCCCGGCTACATGATCGCGCAGTTTGCCGCTGGCGTTGCCGGAGCCTGTGTCGCGGTTTATTTGAAAGGCTTCCCCGAGATGCCGGTCGCCGCGCCATTCGATGTGCCGCGCTATTTGCTGGCGGAGTTTCTGTTTACCTTCGCGCTTTGTTATGTGGTGCTGAATTCAGCGACCAGCAAGGACACGCACGGCAACTCCTACTACGGGCTGGCCATCGGGTTCACGGTGATGGTCGGCGCGTTTGCCGTCGGGCCGGTGAGCGGTGGCGCCTTCAATCCCGCCGTTGCCGTCGCGGTTGTCTGCATGGGGCTGAAGGGCGTCGGCGCGCTTTGGATTTATTTCACGGCGAACATCGCCGGCGGCATCGCGGCGGCGCTCACCTTCAAGGCGTTGAATCGGCACGATCCGTGATTTGCCGCGGGTGAGCTTTTCGGCAAAACAAAAAGCCCCGGAGGCGCACTGCGCTCCGGGGCTTTTGTCATGCCAGAATTGGCCGATGATTACTTCGCCGGCGGCATCAGCACGGTGTCGATGACGTGGATGACGCCGTTCGACGCGGCGATGTCGGTCTTCACGACTTTCGCCCCGTTGACGGTCACCTTGCCGTCCTCGGCTTTCACGTCGAGCTCGGCGCCGTTCGCGGTCGGAGCCTTCATCGTCTTCACGTCAGCGGCCATGACTTTTGACGGGACGACGTGGTAGGCGAGGATGCCTGCGAGCTTCTCCTTGTTCTCCGGCTTGAGGAGATCCTCGACCGTGCCTTTGGGCAGCTTTTCAAATGCCTCGTCGGTGGGCGCGAAGACCGTGAACGGGCCTTTGTCCTCGTCGAGCATCTGCTTTTTGTCGGCGGCATCCACGGCTGCTGTCAGCGTCGAGAACATCTTCGTCGAGGCTGCGGTTTCGTAGATGCTCTTCTCCGCGGCGTTCAGGCCGATGGTGAGCGCGCCCAGCAGGGCGAGTGTTGTTGCGATTCTTTTCATTTTACTTTTCTGTTGTTGCTTTGCGGCCCCGGCGGAATGCAGGGGCTCTGCGGGTGATGCGCCTGCCGCCCCCGGATTGGATGCAAAAATCTTCCCGCGGCGCCAGAAAGCGAGCGCCTTCCCGGCTATTCGCCGACCATGACAATGGGCCCCTCGGCCTTCGGCGCCCCGCCTTTGCGCTCGAGGCTGATCGCGAATTTCTCCGCGGCGCCAACGCGCGCCTTCGGCTGAAAATCCACGCGGGCGACGCCATCCGCGCCCACGGCGAAAACGCCGCCATCGACGGGATTTTCGTATGCGGGATCGATGACCCAGAGCTGATAGTCGCGATCCGCCGGAAGGGCGGGCATGCCGCGCGCCTTCAAGACGCCGCGCTGGCTTTCCGCATCCCAGAGGATCACGACCTCGCCGTTTTCGTATTGGCCAAGCGCGGCGTGCAGCGTGGCGATTTCGTAGCGGGAAACGGAATCGCGCTCCCGCAGGGCGGCGAGCTGGGCGGACATGCGCGCCCGGTCCAGCGCGAGC
>JBGSYE010000301.1:0-9476 GCA_041751075.1 Chthoniobacteraceae bacterium | reverse complement strand
TCGCCCTCCGCGAGGAACTCGATGAGATCGCGAATTTCACGCTTGCTGAGCACCGCTCCGAAGTGAGGCGGCATCGGGCTCGGCAGGGGAGTCCGCTCGGCAATCTCAGCTGTCTTCAACTTGCGCTTCTTTCCATCCGCGACCGACGTGAGGGTGAGATCGTCGGAAGTCTCGAAGGTGATCACTCCCGAAATTTCCTCGCCGTTCTTCAGCTTCAGCAAGGCGGGCTGAAATCCGAGCGCGACTGTCGAGTTTGGAAGGATTAGCGACTCAAGGACGCGGATGCGGTCCATCGAATGCCGCAGCCAGGTCAAGTCGGGGCCGATCTCGCCGCCTTTGCCATCGATCGCATGGCAGCGAATACAGCCGGCCTCCGGCTTTTTCGTGAAGATTTCGCGGCCTGCCTCGGCATCGCCACCTTCCAGGCATTCGCGAAAGCGGATCAATGGATCGGTCGATTTCGCGAGCATTTGTTCGCGCTCTTCGAGCCTGGCTTTCAGTTCAGGGTTGTCGCGCTTCGCGACGCCTTCAAACAAATCGAGCCAAAGCGTCACCGGTAGCTCGCCCGTCCGGTAGCGTTCAAATTGCGCGAGCAGAACCTTGTCCGCTGCCGGGTCGGAATGCGCCGCGAGTCTCGCCAGCGCGTTCCGCCGCGCGCTGAGACGCCCTTTTTCCAGCACCGCGGCATCCTCGGCGACGGTCCGTGCCGGCTGCGCCTCGGCCGTCCGTGTGTCCGCTGGCAAAGTCTGCGCGAGCGCTTTCGCGATGAAAACCAGCATGAGGAAAAGGGCTGTGGCGGCGGAGTGAAAAGGGAGCGAGCGTCTCATGTGATTCCGCATCATCTGGCCGGAAAAATCGGCGAGACGACGCGAATGGACTGTAGCGCCTCGTGGCTCGGATGCCTTGACTTGAATCAAAGTAAGTCGCCGCGCGTGGAGCTCGCCCACTCGCAAGATGGCTGCGCGACGCGCTCACGCGGAAAGGTGCGAGTAGGCGTGTTCGGTGATCGCCGCGGCGACGGGGTGTTTCACGCGCCGCTCGACGGTGATCGCATAGAAGTCGCTGCCGCATTCCTCGACCTTGGCGATCACTTTGAGCCCGTAATGTTTCAGCGCCGCTTGATCGACGACGGTATGCACCGTGGTGAACCCGAGGGCGCCGGACGATGCGACTTCCATCAGCGTCGCGTCCTCGAATTCGCCGATCAAACGGGGGCGTATCCCTTGAGCATCGAACCAACTTTCCAGCGCCATCCGCATTCCCATGTTTTCGCTCGGCAGCAGCGCGGGAGCGCCGTGGAGCGACTGCGGAAAGGTCCGGCGGAGCTTCGCCGCAATGGCCGGCACCGCGCAGAACGTCACGCCGGAGCGGCCGAGCCGATGGTTGAAGGCTTTCGTCTTCAGACTGCTCGAAGCCGGTTCGTCCGCGAGCACAAGATCGAGCCGGTGCGCCTGCAACTGATTCACCAGCGGCCCGATCTCCGCCTGCCGGCAAATGACGTGCGTGGGACTGGGGAAATGAAACGCGGGCTTGAGAATCTCAAACGCGATCAGTTTGGAAAGTGAGTCGGTCATCCCGACGTTGAGCCGGAGCGCCCGCCCGCCCGGCCGCTGCTTCATGGCGTTCATCAATTCCCGCCCGGACGAGAATATTTCGTCGGCATAGGTGAGCGCGAGCTGCCCAGCTTCCGTCAAATAGCGCCGCAACGATCTCCG
Organism: Chthoniobacteraceae bacterium; assembly: GCA_041751075.1. Classification (GTDB taxonomy): domain Bacteria; phylum Verrucomicrobiota; class Verrucomicrobiia; order Chthoniobacterales; family Chthoniobacteraceae; genus JANNXQ01. Next base: position 7,761 of record JBGSYE010000301.1, on the reverse strand, counting down.
CAATCTGCCGCGCTAGCAGCGGCGGCACGGCGTTGCCAACTTGCTTGTATTGCTCGGTGCGCGGTCCCTCGAATCGGTAATTGTCCGCGAATGTCTGCAACCGTGCCGCTTCGCGCACGGTGAGGCTGCGGCACTGCGCGGAGTCGTAGTGAATGTAGTAGTGCCCGTCCTTGGAGATGTGCGAGACGAGGGTCGTCGAGGGACGCCCTGCCATCTGCACGCGGAACCTGTCGTTGAATTTTGTCTCTTCGAGAGCGGCGGCGACGTTCTCGTGCTTTGGCAGCAGCGCAGGTGGCAAGTCCCCCAGCAAAGGCGCGCGCCCGTGTTTGCGGGCGAAGACCGAGGCAAAAAATAACGATGCAAATCCTCGCGGATGTGGCTTCGCGTTTCGCGATTGATTGCAAGCCCGGAGAACGCAACGCGCGAAGCGAAGCGCGTCTATGCGGCAACGAGTTCGCGGGGAGGAAGGAAGCGGTCGAGGAAACTCACGCTCGCTGCCGGTAAGTGCGTGCGCCACTGGCGCTGCGTGTCCGGCCAGGGGATAAATCGCCGACTCCGCGCCGGGCCGTGTTTCAAAACCGACCATGTGAACTTCGACCAGGATTCGTCGGAGTAAGCGGCAAGCCGCGCGGCTTGTTGGGGGAAAGCGGGAGCGATCACCATCATCGCGAGATTGTCTCCCTTCGGGTTCAGCACCTCGCAAAAGACTTCACGCGGATGCAGCGGAAGCACTTTCGCAAGAACTGCTTCGAGAATTTCGCGATCGTGGAACGGCAGGAACGGCGCAACCGCGACGTAACCCGGAATGCCCGCCGATGCGGCCTTTTCCAGCATTCGCAGTCGCCGTGTCGGCGCGGCGGCACGAGGTTCAAGCGCGCGGGCGAGGTTGTCGTCGAGATGCGGCAAAGACGTTCCCAGCAAAACTTGGCTCGCGTGCGCGGTGAGCAAATCGAAGTCGCGCTCGACGAGAACGGAGCGTGTTTGCACGCGGACTTTTCAGTCGCCGCTGGCGCGCGCGGGTAGGCCATCGGCTGCAATGGGGTTCGGCTGGTCGTTGCTTGGCAGGGGGCGGATCAAGCGGCCGCGCACCAACGCTCGCGGTGGCGCGCGAGAAGCGTCAGGTCGGGGCTGAAATTGGGCGGCAGGATAAGTTCGCGGCCATCGACGCCGAGCAGCCAATCCGCGGATTCGTCCGCGTCACCGGTTTCATCGCGCACCCGCTGCGAAAAGCGCACACGCAATCCTTCGTCCACGAACATCAAGCCACGATCGAACGCGCGGTCGTGGAGCGCATTGAGACAAAGCCCGTTTCTCGGATTGAGGCGATGCGCCGGATCATCCGCCCACGGCACAATGTGGCTGGCGACAAGGAGGGACCGAATCGGCAGACCTGTGACGCAGCCGCGGAACTTGAATGCAGAGATGACGCGCTGGCGAAAGAAGCCCTGATTGACGCGCAGCCGCACCAACGCTTCGCGCTCTATCCCCGGCGGCGGAAGGTCCGACACGTCTATCTCGGCCACCTCCTCGACACTTTGTCCGAGATGCTCGGCGAGCAACCGCGCGCTCTCGAAAGCAAGTTGTTCGGCGTCGTGCGCGAACTCGTCCCAGACCGCTTCCTCGCCCTTCGCGCCGTGCTGCGAGCCGCGGATTCCCCGCGCTTGCAGCGTCGGATCGAGTCTCGCGAAATTCGACAGCTTGTAAGAAACGGAACCTATGCTGCGCCCAAGGACCGCCGCCAATTCAATGACCTTCGGGTTCCGCATATGGATGCTGCCGAATGGAATCTGGCTGTAGAGGTTGAACGCGATGATGTGTTCTTCGCGCGTCCAGTTCTCTCCCTCGCGCTCCGCTGGGATCGCCAGACCCGCTTTGCCCTGCTGGCAACGCGGACACTTTCTTTGCCAGGCATCCGTGCCGTTGCAGCCATACACGTCCCCGCAGCGCCGACATTTCAGCACCCACACCCGTGCATTGAAGTCATTGCCTTTCGCGCTGGTGATGCGGAGAAGCTGCTGACCGTTCGCATTGATGTCACCGGGTAGCTTCACAAGGCGTGTTCAATTCCAGACGCAAAGCGCCGGATTCTCCGCATCGCCGACTACTGTTCCACGAGCGTCGTCCGAAACGTCGCCCGCTTTGACGATGGCGAGAACGCCCGGCCCGCGCGGGTAGTGCTGACCGGAAATGGTGAGGCCGTCGCGCCGGAAGGTCTCGACCGTCGGCCCGCCGGCCGGCCCGCACAAACGATAGCGGACTTCGACACGCGGCTCATTGCGTCCGCGTGCGTCGAGCCGGTTCTGAATGTCCTCACGCGCCAGGCATCCACCGCAGATTGAAGCGCCTCGTTGTGAAAGAACTCGAGATGCGACGCGTTCTGGAGCGTGTCGTTCCGGGTGAGTTGCTTAAATCTCCATTCCATATCGGGCAGCAGGGGTAATCGTTATCGATGCTGCTTTACAGGTCGGTCGATGCGAAAGTTCCCAGGGGGCTAGGATTGATTACGGGCTGAGCCACCCGATCTTGATCTCCTTGCCGAGCGCCTTTGCCAAGCGAGAAGGGCGTGTCCGAGGCATTCTTGATTTGCGACAACGCCGTGCGGCCCGACGCCGGACAAAACGCACAGCTCGGCACGGTTGAATTGCCTATGCGGAAATTGCGGGCCAAGGAGGAGCAGTGCGGCGATCGTCGGCTCCTCAGGTGCGCAGGAAGCGCTCCGCGCTCGGCGGGTCTCAATCCACCCCCACCGCGAAGCTCCAGGTCGCGGGCCTCGGCCTCAGCCGCGCGGGAGTCTCAAAGATCGAAGCCAGGCTCCGCTTCGTGGACGACAAAGACCTCATGTTTCTTGCTGAAGTGCTCCAGATCCCCGTCCAAGAACTCTTCCCACCGCGCGAGAGCGGCAAGCGTCTGCACGAGGTGATGGAAAAGCTCGAAACCACTCGCTTTTAGGCGAACTCGGCCGAATGGAGCCAGCCGCCAAGAACGCGCTGGTGCTGCCTCCTGCTCGCAACTCTGACGGACAAGTTTTCCACGTTCCAGTGAGAGGGAGTCGGATGAGAGCCGGTGGTCGGGATCGAACCGACGACAGGCAGTTTACAAAACTGCTACTCTACCACTGAGTTACACCGGCCTTCTGTCCTCCTGAGAAAAGTGAACGCCGAACTTCGCGAACCATCGGCGGAATTGCAATCGAAAAGCCCGCTTCGCGAGGAGTGCAGAAGCTCGAAACCGCGGGGCTTGGACCGAGTAGAGCCCCTGCACGAAGACCGTGAGCGTCCGCACCCGCCCGCATCGCTTTCCATCGAATGATCAACCCCGCCACACATGTTTTATCTCGCGGTGAAAAAGACAAACCCGCACCTGGCCGCGCGCTTTCTCTTCATCACCGGACACGTCGATCTTCCGAAGGTGAACGATTTCCTCGGCAGCATCGACGCGATGGTGATGTTCAAGCCGGTGCTGAGCGAAGATCTCGTGCGGATGATTTCGCTCGTCCTGAAACGGACCGCCGCACCGCGCGACACGACGGAGTTCTGATCGGGGAACTCCTTTCCGCGGCCAGTCCGGGCTCGCGGTCTGACCTTCGGTCTGGCTCAATGACGGCGATGGATGCCCACGCCCGCCTCGCCGCGATCCGCGCTGCTTTTCCGCCGCAGCACCTTTTTGCGGAGAAAGACTTCCTGCTTTCGCCGGAGCCCTTCGTCATCGACGCGCGGCTCGCGGAGGATCTCGCGAAGCTGGGCCATCGGCTGCTGCTCTTCGTCCGCGCATGCAATGAACTCTACCTGCGCAGCGTCGCGGGGAAGCAACCGGCGTGGATCGCGGACTGGCTCGATCGCGGCAAGCCGCAGGACTTGGTGGCGATGGGCCGGCGAAAGGAATTGCGCGACCACATCCCCCGCGTCATCCGGCCCGACCTCGTGCTCACGGAGGAAGGCTTCACGATCGCCGAACTCGACAGCGTCCCCGGCGGCATCGGCCTCACCGGCTGGCTGAACCGCACCTACGCGGGCTTCGGCACGCACGAAGTACTCGGCGGTGCGGATGGGATGATTGATGGCTTCCGCACGATCCTCGGTGGCAACGGCGACGTGCTCGTCTCGCGCGAAGCCGCAACCTACCGGCCCGAGATGGAATGGCTCGCGCAGCAGACGGACGGAGCGGTTCGTGTCCACGAGGCGGATATTTTCAATCTCCAATCTCCAATCTCCAATCTCCAATCCCTCTACCGTTTTTTCGAACTCTTCGATCTGCCGAATATCGCAACCGCGCCCGCGATCATGGCCGCCGCCGCGCGTGGCGAAGCGAGCGTGACGCCGCCGTTCAAGGCGTATCTCGAGGAGAAGATGTGGTTCGCACTTTTCTGGATGCGGCCGCTCCGGGACTACTGGCGGCGGGAACTCGGCGAGCGGCACTTCCTCGAATTGCAGAAGCACATCCCCTACACATGGCTGCTCGATCCGACGCCGCTGCCGCAGCACGGCGTGATTCCGGGACTGGAGATCCAGTCGTGGGAGGAACTCATGCACTTCAGCCAAAAGCAGCGAGATCTCATCCTCAAGATCAGCGGCTTTCACGAGACGGCCTGGGGCAGCCGGAGCGTAGTGCTCGGCTCGGATGCCCCGCAGCGCGAGTGGCAGATCGCGATCGAGCAGGCCCTGGCGTCATTCGGCAGCCATCCGTATGTGCTCCAGCGCTTTCACAAGGGCCGCCTCGTCGAGCAGCCCTTCCAACGCGCGGCAGGCGGCGAGATCGAGGCGATGCGCGGGCGCGTGCGGCTCTGCCCGTACTACTTCGTCATCGACGGAAAGGCGGAACTGCGCGGTGCGCTCGCGACCATTTGCCCGCCGGACAAAAAACTGCTGCACGGAATGCGCGACGCGATCCTCGCGCCGACCGCGGTGAACCCGCGTTTGTAGCGTCGGGTTATGACCTTCGCTGCCTTTCGCGGGCGGAGGCGGTGCGGAACGTACGCCCTGCACGGAAGCTCCGCGCCGCCTTCGCCCACGGATGCGAGCGGCGGTCCTAGACCGCCTCTACAAACGCTGACTCACTCTCTCACCTGCCCGTCGCCGCGGAGCACGTATTTGTAGGTCGTGAGTTCCTCGAGCGCCATCGGACCGCGGGCGTGCAGCTTGTCGGTCGAGATGCCGATCTCCGCGCCGAAGCCGAACTCGCCGCCATCGGTGAATCGTGTGCTCGCATTCCAATAGACCGTGGCGCTGTCCACCTCGGCGAGGAAGCGCTCCGCCGTCGCAGCGTCGCGCGTCACGATGCCGTCGCTGTGATGGGAGCCGTGCTCCTCGATGTGCGCGATCGCTTCGTCGGGAGAATCGACGACTTTCACCGCGAGGATGAGGTCGAGGAATTCGGTGCGGAAATCTTCCGGCGCGGCGGGGACGATCTTTGTGCCGAGGCTCGATGCCAGCGTCTGAGCGCGCTCCTCGCAGCGGAGTTGCACGCCCTTTTCGACGAGCGCGCGTCCGGTCGTGGCAAAAAAAGTTTTCGCGACTGCGTCATGCACGAGGACGGTCTCGATCGCATTGCAGACCCCGGGACGCTGGCACTTCGCATTCACCACGATGGACTCGGCCATCGCGAGGTCGGCTTCCTTGTCCACATACATGATGCAGATTCCGTCGTAGTGTTTGATCACCGGCATCCGCGCGTGGCTCACCACGGCTTCGATGAGACCCTTGCCGCCGCGCGGCACGATCACGTCGAGGTATCGGTCCAACTGGCAGAGCAGCTTCACCGCTTCGCGATCCGTGGTCGGGATGAGGAGCACGCTGTCGGCGGGGAGGCCCGCGCGCGCCCCGCCGCGGCTGAGCGCGGCGGCGATGGCGACATTCGAATGAATCGACTCGGAGCCGCCGCGGAGGATCGTGGCGTTGCCGGTCTTCGTGCAGAGCACCGCGGCGTCACTGGTCACATTGGGGCGCGACTCGTAGATGATGCCGACGACGCCGATCGGCACGCGGACTTTCTGGATGCGCAGGCCATTCGGGCGCATCCAATCGCGGATGATTTCCCCGACGGGATCGGGCAGCGCAGCAACCTCGCGGATGCCGCCGGCCATCGCCGCGAGCCGCTTCTCATTCAGCGCGAGACGATCGAGCATCGCGCCGGAGAGGCCATCGGCTTTTCCTTTTTCAAGGTCGCGCGCATTCGCCGCGAGGATCGCCGGCGCGTCGCTCACGAGTTCCTCAGCCATCGCGAGGAGGCCGCGATTTTTCTGCGCCGCCGGAGTCCGCGCGAGGATGCGCGCGGCGGCGCGGGCGCGGCGTCCGAAGTCCAGGATCTGATCTTTGAGTTCCAACATAAGCGGGAGCGCTACTTACCCGAATCGGCGCGAAAGACAAACCTCGCGCCTCGGAGTCACTTCGTCTTCGGCGCAGGCGTTTCGCCTCTGGCGACGAAGCGTGTGCCGACCCCGCGCCCGGCGACGATCGCAGGGATCCGTCCCGCCTTCCGCCCGCTGGCGACATACGTCGGGATGCCTGCCTCCACCGCCAGTCGCACGGCCTCCAGCTTCGAGACCATTCCGCCTACGGAAAAGCGCCCCTTTTCCTGCCGCACCAGGCTGGCCACATCGGCGATGTCTGCAACCACCGGCACCGGCTTGCCGCTTTCATCGAGCAGACCGTCCACACTCGTGAGCAGGATCAGCAGGTCCGCGCGCACGAGCGCCGCGACCTCGGCGGAGAGACGGTCATTGTCGCCGAAGCGCAATTCCTCCACCGCGACCGAGTCGTTTTCATTGATGATCGGCACCACGGTCCTGCGCTCAAAGATCCGGTCCAGCGTGTTGCGGACATTCGCCGAGCGGGTGCGACTGTCGAGATCGCCGTGCGTGAGGAGGAGCTGAGCGACGTGCAGCCCGTGCCTGGAAAACTTCGCGCCATACAGTTGCATGAGCTGCGACTGTCCAACCGCCGCGCAAGCCTGCCGCGCCGTGAGCGCTTCGGGTCGATCCTTGAGTCCGAGCACGCCGAGCCCCGCCGCCACCGCACCGCTCGAGACGATCACGCACTGGTGGCCGGCCTCGGCGAGCGCGGAGACTTCCGCCGCGATCCGCGTGAACTGCCGGTCATCGAGCGTGTTCCCATGTGTGTTCGCGAGGACTCCGGAACCGAACTTGAGGACGATACGTTTGCAGGGGGCGGACATGGGACGCAGCGGGGCGGGAGTCTAGGAGAGCCGCCTCGCCTCACAAGCGGAATCCCCCTTCGCGACAGCGCGGGAAGCCCGCTACTCCGGTCGCGTCTGGTAGGTGCGGGCGTGGCCGGTCGCGGGGATCGAGATGGTGTAGCTTTTCCCGTCGGGTGCGACGGCGAGCTTGATGAAATGCGCGGCGCAATTCGCATCGAGGTTCGCAATGAATTCGTCGGCGGTGTTGTTCTCCGCATCCTCGCGCACGTTCTTGTGGATTTGGTACATCGCCTGCAATCCGGCGATGATTTCAGCGCCGCCACCGTCGAGGCGCCGGTGCCTTTGCGCGGGCCGTTGTTCATCACAGACACCGTCGGCGCGAGGCTGTGGACGAAGACCGGGTTGTTGCTCACGTCGAGTCCGTGGTGATTGACCTGATACACATCGACGCGGCCGACGCGGTTCACCGGACTGACGAGCGCCGCCTCCACATTCCAGGTGAGGTCGCCGCCATCGAAGAAGCGGAACGAGCCAAAGCTCAGCAGCAGCGCGACACTGTTGGCATTGTCGCTGGTGTCCGCCGGCTTCGCCTCGTGCCGTGCGGCGAGT
>JBGSYE010000300.1:0-6268 GCA_041751075.1 Chthoniobacteraceae bacterium | reverse complement strand
CGCTGGCGGGGCTCGGGGCGATCGCGCTCTTCACACTGGCGACCTTTGGCCTCTGGCAGAGGCGGCTGCGCGAGGATTTCCGGCGCTTCAGCACGGCGCGGCGCGAGGCGCTGGTGGCGGAGGTGGACGAGCATCTCCGCGCCTCGGTCGAGCATTTTGGGGAAGACCTCGCCGACTCGCTCGGCCCGCTCGAATTCTCGTGCATCGCCCGCCGTCGCGCGCACGAGCCGCTCTTTGTCCGCGCGCAACAGCTCGACGAGATCCTCGCCAGGTCGAAAGCGGCGCCCGAAGCGCCGGAGCCGCGCGATTCGACGGCGGACGAGTCCGCATTCGCCGCCAGAGCCTAGCGTCGCCACGCGACTGCCCGATTCGCTTTCGATTCGCTTTGCAGGGTCGCGCTTGTTTAGAATCCGCCGGTGCCCCCCAGCATACTCATCGTAGATGACGAGGAGCCCCTCCGGCAGATGATGCGCGAGGCTCTGGAGGCGCGCGGCTACGAAGTGCACGAGGCCGAGACCGGGCAGCTCGGGATCGAGCAGGCCGCCAAGCAGCGCCCGGGCGTGGTGGTGCTCGGTCTCGGGCTGCCCGATCTCGATGGAATCGAGGTGCTGCGGACGCTGCGCGAGTCGAGCATCGTGCCCGTGCTGGTGCTCACCGTGAAGGAGGGCGATGCGGAGAAAGTGAGGGCGCTCGACGCGGGGGCGGATGATTACGTCGCAAAGCCTTTCGGGGTGACGGAGTTTGTCGCGCGGTTCCGCGCGACGCAAAGCCGCGCGCGGCGGCGGGATGAGAGCGAAGTCTTCAAGCGAGGCGACTTGACGGTCGATCTGGCGGCACGGCGGGTGACGCGCGGCGGCGTGGAGTTGAAGCTCACCACGACCGAATTTGCGCTGATGCGAACCTTCGTGCGTCATGCCGGCCGGGTGCTGACGCACCGGCAGCTCTTCCGGGAAGTCCGGGGGCCGCACGCCGAGGAGCACCGGCAGTACCTTGCCGTCTCGATCACGCATCTCCGATCGATGATCGAACGCGACCCAAAGCATCCGGAACTGATTCGGACGGAAAGCGGGATCGGCTACCGTTTTGCCGCAGCGGAGTAGCGGGATCCCGCTACTCATCCTCATCTTCATCATCCCGGCCGCTTGGAGTGAAAGATGAGGATGAGGATGAAGATGAGGAGATTCCGCCGCCTATCCTCGCGTCCAGGTCGCGAGTTCCTTTGCGGCGTAGGTGAGGATGAGATCGGCGCCAGCGCGTTTGAAGGCGATCATGGTTTCGAGGAGCACGGCCTTTTCGTCGATCCAGCCGGCGATGGCGGCGGCCTTGAGCATCGCGTACTCGCCGCTCACATGATACGCGGCGGTCGGCAGGCCGAAGCGCTCCTTCACCCGCCATACGATGTCGAGATAAGCGAGCCCCGGCTTTACCATCACGATGTCGGCGCCTTCGGCCACATCGAGCGCGACTTCGCGCAGAGCTTCGCGCGCATTGGCGGCATCCATCTGGTAGCTGCGCCGGTCGCCGGCGGAGGGCGCGCTCTCGGCGGCGTCGCGGAATGGGCCGTAGAAGGCGGACGCGAATTTCGCGGCGTAGCTCATGAGCACGGTGTCGGTGAAGCCGGCGGCATCGAGTCCGCTGCGGATCGCTCCGATGCGCCCATCCATCATGTCGCTCGGGGCCAGGATGTCGGCTCCGGCGCGAGCGTGCGAGATGGCGGTCTGGACGAGGAGCTCGACCGAGGCGTCATTTTCCACCTGCACCGAGTCGCCATGGAAATGCGCGATCCCACAGTGCCCGTGGCTCATGAATTCGCAGAGGCAGACATCCGTGATGACGAGGAGACCGGGGCAGGCGGACTTCAGCGCGCGAGCGGCCCGCTGGACGATTCCGTCGTCGGCATAGGCCTGCGAGGCGCGGTCGTCCTTATGCCGGGCGATGCCAAAGAGGATCACGCTCCCGACGCCCGCGGCCTGCGCGGCCTGAGCCTCGGCGACCACTTCACGTTCGGAGAGCTGCTCGACCCCGGGCATCGAGGCGACCGGCGCGCGACCGGCGACCTTTTCGCTGACGAAGAGGGGCAGAATGAAATCCCGCGGCGAGAGCGAGGTCTCACGGACGAGGGCACGCAGCGCGGGCGTCGAGCGGAGTCGGCGGGGACGGATGGGGAGGTCGAGAGCCAAGGGATGACGAGGTGGACAGGCGGACTGCCGCAATCCCAATAGTCCACCAGTCCAGCAATCCACCAGTCCAAAGGGCCAATCGTCCACCTCTCCTCGGCAATTCCTGCCGCTTGACAAGCCGGAGCCGTCCTCCCAAAACCGTCATCACCAGACATGCCCAGTGCTGAGTGTGCGGCCCACGATTTCTCCCGACGTCATAACTTCTTCGCAACTGCATCATCCCTATGAAGGTCCTGTTTTCCGCCCGGCTGCCGGTACTTGGTGCGATCCTGATGGGCCTCGCCTCCGCGCAGGTGTCGGTTGCTGGATTCGTCACGCGATCCATCGGCGGCGACGCGACCGCGGCGTCGATCCAGGCCACGGTCGATCTCTTCCGGACCGATCTCGGCAGTCCAAACAACGGCAACGCCGTGGGACCGCTGCTCACCGGGCGCCGGGAGATCAATTGGGACGGCGGCGGGGCGAACACGACGAATTCGGGCAGTCCCTTCTTCGGCTTCCTCAATAATCGCGGAGCGGCCTTTGGCACGCCGGGCACCGGGTTCGTGCAGGCGACGCCGGCGGGACTGGGCACGGCGTTTGGGCAGCCGGGCTACGGGACTTCGTTCGGAGTCTTCAGTGCCCAGCGGCTTTTCTCACCGATCGGCAGCAACGTTTTCGACATCACCTTTTTCGAGCCCGGCTCGAGTGGCGCCGTACCCGCCACGGTGGACGGTTTCGGCGCGGTCTTTTCCGATGTCGATCTGGCGGGGACGAGCCGGTTGCAGTTCTTCGACAGCTTCGGCAGCGAGCTTTTTAATCAGACGGTGCTTCCCTCTTCCGCGCGCAGTGGCGGCCTCTCCTTCCTCGGAGCCAAGGCGAATGCGGGCGAGCGAATCTCGCTGGTGCGACTCACCGCCGGGAATATTCCGCTCGGCGGCGTGGATGGCCCGGGCCTGGACGTGGTGACCGTGGACGACTTCCTCTACAGCGAGCCGCTGCCCATTCCGGAACCGACGACCGCGATCTTCGGCCTGGGCCTGGTGATGACGTGCGTCTCGGGTCGGCGTCGGAAGACGAGTTGAGTCGCGGGGGCGGTCCGCTGGTGCGGTGGCCGATCAATGCCGGCTGCTCCGAGTGTACATCTCCTGCCGGGCGAGGATGTCTTCGATATAGCGGCGGGTGCTCGGGAAATCCATGACCCCGATCAGATCGTCCGCATCGGCCTGCCCGGCGAGGCGGGTCTCGGCGACCCAGCGATCCACCCGGCTGCGCCCGGCGTTGTACTCCGCGAGGGCGAAAACTTCCGGCCGGTCGCGATCCTTCCATCGCTCGAGGGCCCGCGCGAGATACCACGCGCCCACGGCTGTATTCGTCCGGGCATCAAAAAGGTCCGTGGGTGTGAAGGTCTCGACGCGTTCCGCATTCGCCCAGTCGCGGGCCGCCGCCTCGCCGACCTGCATCAGGCCGCGCTCGCCGCTCGTCCCGATTTTGTCCGCGTGAAAGGCGCTCTCGCGCCAGATCACGGCCTTGAGCAGGTGCCGATCGAGCGCATGACGGGCGGCGGTCTCCGCGATGAGCGCGTCATATTGCCGGTAGCGCGGCCCCGCCGCCCATTCCTGCACCGTGTAGAGCGGGTCAGGCGACCGCCACAGAGCGATGCCGGCCGCAGTCGCGGCGGCGAGGAGGAGAGTGAGGAGGGTGCCCTTGAGAAAACGCCACATGGGAGCGGGATTCAATGGAGCGGAAAGCGAGAGGGGAAGGGGAAAGTGTGAATGACGAATGAGGAATGCCGAATGCCGAATGACGAATGACGGAAGCGCCGCAACCTCCGCCCTGCATCATTCGTCATTCGTCATTCGCCCCCCCCACTTACCACCTTCACTTTCCACTTTGCCGGTCGCGAGTCTCCGCCCTCCATGTCGCAAGAATACAAAGTGAAGCTCGAGGTCTTTGAAGGCCCGCTCGACCTGCTCCTCTATCTCATCAAGAAGGACGAGGTCGATATCTACGACCTCTCGATCGAGCGCATCACCCGGCAGTATCTCGAGTTCATGGAGGCTTTCAAAACGCTCGATCTCGACGTGGCCGGCGAGTTCGTGGTCATGGCCGCAAATCTCATCTACCTCAAGAGCCGCAGCCTGCTCCCCGCGCATGTGCAGCCGCCGGAGGAGGAAGTCGAGGAGGACGATCCGCGCTGGGATCTCATCCGGCAGCTCGTCGAGTACAAGAAATTCAAGGACGCCGCCGCCCAGCTCGGCGAACGCGAAGCGCTGCAAAACAGCCTTTACCAGCGCCTGCCCGACTCCGCCGATGCGCAGCCCGAGCGCCCGCTCGGCGAAGTCTCCGTTTTCGATCTCATCCACGCCTTCAACAACGTCCTCAAACGCATCACGCAGCAGGAGAATCTGCGGGAGATCTTCGAGGAAAACTTCACCGTCTCGGACAAGATCGACCTCATCATGAAGATGACCGCGACCGACGTGCCACTGAAGTTCACCGAGCTGTTCACGACGGCCGCGTCGCGCACCGAGATCGTCGTCACTTTCCTCGCGCTGCTCGAACTCATCCGCCTGAAGCAGCTGCGCTGCATGCAGGATGAAGTCTTCGGTGAAATCGAACTCCGCCGCGTCTAGTCTGTGGAAAGCACTGCCGCACCCATGACTTTGAAGCAGGTAGTTGAGGCCGTCGTCTTCGCATCGCCGAAGACCATGCCGGTGAAGGAAATCGTCGCCGCGCTCAAGGGCGCCGGGCAGGACACGGACGATCAGTTGGCGCTCGATTACGCGAAGGCGAAGGAAGCCGATGTGACCGCCGTGCTGCTCGAAATCCAGGCGGACCTCGCCGCCACTGGGCGCGCCTTTCAACTCGTCGAACAGGTGAATGGTTGGACGCTGGTGAGCGATCCGGGCGCGGCGCGCTGGGTGCGCCAGCTTTACCCCGAGGCGAAGCCCACGAAGCTCACCGGTCCGCAACTCGAGACCCTCGCGATCATCGCCTATCGCCAGCCGGTCACGCGCGCCGACATCGAGGCCGTCCGCGGCGTCGCCGTGGATGGGGTGATGCAAATCCTCCTCGACCGCGCGCTGGTGAAGATCGCCGGTCGCGCCGAAGTCCCCGGCCGCCCGCTGCTCTACCAGACGAGCGAGTACTTCCTGCAACACTTCGGCCTGAAGCACACGAACGAGCTGCCCAACGCCGACGAACTGAAGCGCATCGTGCTGCCGACGGCGACGGTGCCGGGAGCGGAGGAGAGTCTTCAGTCTTCAGAGGTCAGTATTCAGCCTGAGCCCACCTCCGCGGACAAACGGGCCACCGAACACGAGCCAGCAGCGGGTGAATCTCCGGTCACCGCGACTGAGACCCGCAGCGAGCCAATGCAAGAAGCGCAGACCTGAGTAGTGAATACTGACCACTGACCACTCCCTCGTGAAGCTCTCCGACCTCCGCCAGAAAATCGACGCCATCGACGAGCAGATCATCCGCCTGCTCAATGAGCGGGCCGATCTCGTCCATGAAGTCGGCGTGCTGAAGAAGACCGAAGGCGCGGCGATTTATGTGCCGGAGCGCGAGGAGCAGGTGTTGCGCGGGCTCGCGACTAAGGCGCGCGAACTCAACAGCCGGCTGCCGGAGAAAGCGATTCGCGCCATTTACCGCGAGATCATGAGCGCTTCGCTGGCGCTGGAAAAGGGGCTCACCATCGCCTACTTCGGGCCGGAGGCGACCAATACCCACCAGGCAGCGCGCGGGCGCTTCGGCGCGAGCCTCGACTACACCGCATGCACCACCATCGCCGATGTCTTCGACGCCGTGGCGCGCGGCCATGCGGACTACGGCGTCGTGCCGATCGAGAATTCTACCGAGGGCGCGGTGAGCCACACCCTCGATGTCTTTTCGGAAAGCGAACTGCGCATCTGCGCGCAGATCCTGATGAAGATCGAAAATCATCTCGCGGCGAAGATCCCGAAGAAGGACATCCGCAAGATCTACTCGCACCCGCAGGTCTTCGGGCAATGCCGCAACTGGCTGCGCCTGAACCTCCCCGATGTCGATCTCGTCGAAGTCTCCAGCACCCCGCGCGCGGCGGAGCTCGCGGCCGGCGATCCGAC
>JBGSYE010000299.1:0-8840 GCA_041751075.1 Chthoniobacteraceae bacterium | reverse complement strand
GTCTTTGTTCCAGTATCCGGCGTGGTAGAGCACCAGCGCAGCTTCGGAAAAGATGGGGAAGCGGCCAAAACCACGACTGGTCTGCCCGCCCTCCTTGACCTGGATGGGAACGACGACCCCAAGAGGCGCAAATTTGTATTTCTCGATTTGCTTCCACTCGGCCGCTGACGGGTTCTTCACGGTCTTCGTGAGGACCTTGTCGCGGGTGGAGTCCCGCATATTCACGCAGCGCATGTAGTCGAAAATCTCCGTGAGGATCTGGTCCCGGTCGCCATTGGGATATTTCTCCAGGAAGCTGCTGCCCTCGAATCCCGGAACGCGTTGGCTGGTCAGTTCCTTGAGATACTTGTGGACGAATTGATTCCGCGTCCCTCCATCGGGAGTCGTCGGCATTTTGACCCGCCGGGGTGACGTATTGCTTCCGTCCCAATCGTTGGTCGGGCTGTACGGATCGCTGCGCTGGAACTGGAAGAGCTTCACCTCAGTGGGAGGGACGATGCTGCCGTCGTCGCGAGTACGGGGTCCGATGATCGAGCAAAAATTCAGGAGCCGGTCCGATGCATTCAGCCGCGTCTCGTCCGGATAGGAGGGCCAGATGGTGATGCGCGGGCGTCCGAAAAGATTCAGCTCCGGGGCGCGACTGTGGGCGGTGAGGAAAAAGCGCATCCGCTCGAGGATCTCAGGCGTGACGGCCTCCTGCCCCGGCTTCAGCTTGTCGTTATAGACCCGCCCGCCCAGGCGACGATCGATGAGCGTCGGGTCATTTGAGAGCTGGTAATCATTGAGCGGACGGAACGCGTCCTCCTCCTGCTGGCGACTGCCAAAGAGAAACTCATCGACCGAGGCAAAGATCCGGTCGCGCTTGAGCGGCAGCGGGGAGGTGTATTCGTCCTCATTGACCTCTTCGTCGGCCTCGATGTCGGAATTGTCGGCATACAAGCGCTCTGTGCCGCCCCGGGTGCCGCGATTAGCGACGCGCGGGAGGATGCTGTAGAGCTGTTCGGAATTCAGGAGATCCCTGAAGAGGAGCCCGAGCGAAGTGGTGGCTGGGTGGCCGGGATACCGCTGGTACTCCCTGGCGATCGGCTGGGTGATCGAAAGTCCGCCGACATTGACTGAGCCGTCCTCCCCGATCTGCCCGTTGTCATTCGCATCGCCAAAGTCAAACCTGGTATAGACGCGCGGCTGGTCCCAGTAGGAGCCGGCAAAGTCGCGCTCGCGCTTGTAGGCGGCCTTATCCACATCCTTGTAGTTGAAGCCGCCGGCAGTGTTGATGTTCACCTTGCACGAGTCGTCGTCGGTCCAGAAGGCGACCCGCCCGACGATGGGATTGTCCTTGGTCGGCTTGCGTTTCGCGGATGGGTCCCACTCGGCGATGGTGGGCAGCGTGGTCGCCTGGTCCTCCCGGGACTTGGTGGGCACGGTGAGACTCCCGTCGCGGAGGACGTACATCCAGCGCACCGGCATGGGGACCGGGGTATTGGTCGGCGAGAGCGGTTTTTCGTCGGACGGCTCGGTGTAGTTCACGGTATCCTTGTCGATCGCAAAACCCTCGATGTCCGCCACGCCATCGGGCTGGCGTTCGCCACGCGCGTTCACTCCGTCGTAGGTCCAGACTTCCTTGCCCAGACCGGCAGAACTCGGATTCGCGGCGACATTGGGGAGCTTGACCGACCGAATGTCGTGGCCGTCGATGATGGGAAACTTGACGACCGTGGAGCCATCCACCGCCGGTTCGGCGAGGGTGATCGGGCTATTGATGTCGGTGAAGAGCGCGGGCTGGCTGTCCCAGCCGGACTTGCCATCGGGATCGCGGTCGATGGGGATTTCGCCGCCGAGCTTGTTGACATCGTTCATGCCGGCGCGGAAGGCATCGAACTCCCTGGGACCGATGACCATGTCGTCAGAAGAGTAGAGCTTGAAGAAGGCGAGGGCCTTGTGCGACGCCGTGCCGGACGCCGTGCCGAAAGTGCGGATCATGCCGGGCTGGGAGGCCCAGGCGACATTCTTCTGGGTGGTGGCTTCGCGGACCTGGCCCATGACCAGGGAACTGGCCGTCTCGGCGAGCTGATGGGCGCTGATCTCGCCCGAAAAGCTCTGCGCCGCGGAAAGTTCATTCTGCGCATTCGTAAAGAAGCTCAGGATGAACACCGAAAGCAGCACGACGAAGACGAGCACGATGACGAGGGCGACGCCGCCCCGCTGGGCTGAAGGATTCGTTTTCATGAGGATGGGATCTGGGGATGACTGCGGACTTACTTCTGCGAACGGCTCCACTTGGCGCCGCGGATGGGGACATTGGAGGTGTACACCCGATAGTTGAGCCGCTTGGCGATCAACTGCTGCTCGAGCTGGTAAAGGTCGCCATCGCCCGAGCTTCCCTCACCCTTGGTGGAGGGGTCGTCTTCGAGTTTCCCGGCGTCCAGGAATAAATCGTCCCACTTCAAACCGAGCGCGAGGTCGTCGCTGGGCGCCAGTTCTGCGAGGCGCTGGGCGGACATTTCGTCGATCGCGACCATCGCCACGGTGACCACGGGCGGGAGCTGGTTCTTGGGATTGACGGCCTCCGGTTGATCGTTGGATTCCCCGCGGATTTTCGGGTCGAGCGGATCGGCGATCGCCCGGGCGCTGTTGCTGTTGCGCTTCGAGTCGTAGTCGTAAAAGGGGGCGAGCACGGAGAGCCTCTTCCTGGTGCGCTCGACCTCGTCCTGCTGGGAGAGGCGGGGGAGGACGACCAGCGCGATGATATTCTCCGAGAGCACCCGCAGCGGGACATCGTCCTTTCGGTTCATCGGATCGACAAACCAGCCATCCCACGGCAGGTTCCAGTTCTCGTTGCGGATGACCAAGGCACCCGCGGACCCAGCACCCGGAGTGGGATCGGCGGTCGGGTCGTCGATCTGCGCGCGTTCCGTGGGCTCCATGAATTGCATGAGGCGGTAGCGCTTGCGCGGCTGGATGACCTGTTTGAGGAATGGGGGAATGATATTCTCATCGCTGCCGGCCTCGACGAAATAGCCCCAGGAATTGAGGAGATCGCCGAGCGGATTCAGGCGGCGGCGATCGATATCGAGCACGTCCTCGTCGTCGGTGAGCCCGAGCGGCGCCTGGAAGAAAACGCCGTGCGTCGGGCGATAGACGCCTTCCTTCGGCGCGAGCTTTTCCATCGTGCCAGTGCGGAAGCGAAGCTCGGACTGCCGGGCATAGCCGAGCGGAGCCAGGTCCAGTCGCAGCTTCCGGCCCTTGCCGGAGCCATCGATCTGGTACTCGTAGTCCCAATACGTGTTCAGTGTCGCCTGGCTGAGCCGGCGCGTCATCGACTCGAAACCGCGCCGGGCCGACTGGAACTGCTCCACCTTTGCCGCACTCCGACGCCAGATGTCGGAGGTCTGGTTGGTGGTCACGGCCAGGATCAGCAGCAGCCCGGAGAAAAGCACCGTGGCGACGAGCAACTCGATGATGGTGAATCCGCCGGAGCGGACACGCGCGCTGGGAGAGGGAGGGATCATTGGTTGCGGGCGATGTAGGCCGTGTAAGTGAAGATTTCGACGCCGTCGCGCGGCTTCCAGAGATTGCGGTCGGTCGCGTCGATTTCGTCCACCTCGGCTTCGCTGAGTTTCAAGGTCGCGCCGCTCGGATTGTGAGCGATCTGCACGGTGAGGAGAGCGAGCGAGCCGAGTTCGCGGGCCTGGCGAGGGATCGGGAGCCCATCCCCGGCGCCGCTCCCGGAATTGGTCGGCAGACTCACGCGGGGAATGACCCGGACATTCACATGATAGATCACCCGGAGTTGCTCATCGGGGCTGAGATCCCCCCACCCTTTGGCGACCCCGTTGCCGGCCTTGGGCACGATTTCATTGCCCTGCTCGTCGAAGAAGCGGATCCCCGGCTCATCCACGGTCGGCGCGCGGAAAGAGAATTCCTTTTCCGCATCCGAAGCCGGCAGGCCATCGCGGTCGGCGACGAGGTCGAAGTCCGCGCCTTGAGCATCGGCCACGATGCGCTGGGCGATCTGCGTGCAGATGGAGACATCGAGCGCGCGGCGAAAGGTGGTGAGCCCCGCGGGGAGCAGCGAGAGCAGAGCGACAAAGGCAAACGCGATCACCGCAATGGCAAGGGCGACTTCGACCAGGCTGAAGCCTGCCTGGCGCTTGGGAGCCGGGAAAGAGGGAGGGAGAAAGGCTGAGGAAAGCACGGGGAGAAGATTGCCAATGTAAATACAATGCAGTCGAGGCGCGCCAAGCGAAGATTGGTTTTCATCGTAAAGCGCGCAAGTTCGATTCGCGGGGATCATCTTCGCCGAAAGCGACGTGGCGGCGGAGTTCCACCACGGCAGTTTCGGCGAAACTGCCTCACCACCCGACTTCGCTCTCGCCACCCGCGACAGGCGTTGCCACGGTCTTCCTCTTATGCACGACCCTCGTTGCGATCAGCTCGCCGGCCTGCTCGTCACCCATTCCACGCGCCTCCGCAAAGGCGACAAGCTGCTGATCGACAGCTTCGACATCCCGGAGCAGATGACCGTGGCGCTGATCCGGGCGGTTCGCGCAGTGGGCGCGCTGCCCTTCGTGCAGACCCACCAGGCGCGGGTCGCCCGGGAGATGGCCCTCGGCGCCAAAGATGCGCAGCTCACCATCGCCTCCCGCCTCGCGCTCGCACAGATGAAGAAGATGGACGCCTACATCGCGCTCCGCGGCGGCCACAACAGCACCGAGATGAGCGACGTGCCGGCCGAGCAGATGAAGCTCGTGGCGCGCAGGATGAAGGCGGTGCTCGACTGGCGCGTGAAACGGACGCGCTGGTGCGTGCTGCGCTGGCCCACTCCGGCGATGGCGCAATCGGCGGGGATGAGCACGCAGGCCTTCGAGGACTTTTACTTCCGCGTCTGCACACTGGATTACAGCCGGATGGCGCCGGGGATGAAGGCGCTGGCCGAGCTGATGATGCGCACCGACCGGGTGCGGGTCGTGGGCCCGGGCACCGACCTCGCCTTTTCCATCAGGGACATCCCGGCGATCGGCTGCGGCGGCACGCACAATATCCCCGACGGCGAAGTCTTCACCGCGCCGGTGAAGACCTCCGTGAACGGCCACATCCTTTTCAACGCGCCGACCATCTATCAGGGCACCGCTTTCGACCAGGTGCGGCTCGTCTTCAAAAATGGAAAGGTCGTCGAGGCCACGGCGAACAATACGGAGAAGCTCAACGCCATCCTCGATAGCGACGCCGGGGCGCGCTACGTGGGGGAATTCGCGATCGCCTTCAATCCGCACATCCTCCACCCGATGCGCGACATCCTCTTCGATGAGAAGATCAATGGCTCGTTCCACTTCACACCGGGCCAGTGCTACGAGGAGACGGAGAATGGCAACCGATCGCAGGTCCATTGGGACATGGTGAGCATCCAGCGCGCGGACTACGGCGGCGGGCGGATGTTCTTCGATGAGCAGCTCATCCGGGAAGACGGCCTCTTCGTCCCGAAGGCGCTCCAGGCCTTGAATCCGGATCGATTGAGCTAGCTGGGAGCGCTCCTTACTTACTCCTACTCTTGAACGTGAACTTACTCTCGCGGGAGCAAGTTCACGTTCAAGAGTAAGAGCAAGGGAAGAAGCATGGCCGCGACGCCCGCCGATCAGCTGGCCCAAAAATTCTCCGCGGTCTCGATCACGAGCTGCTCGGTGGTCGGCCAGTCGATGCACTGGTCGGTGATGGACTGCCCGTACACGAGCGCTGACTTGTCTTCGACGAGACCCTGGGCGCCGGCGACGAGATTGCTCTCGAGCATCGCGCCGATCACGCCGCCATCTCCGGGGCGCTGCGCGACGATCGCGCGATAGGTCGCCGGCATCTTGCGGCAGTCCTTGCCGCAGTTGGCATGGCTGGCGTCGATCATCACCGAACGGGCGAGGCCGTTCTTTTCCAAAGCGGCGAGCGTCTTCGCCACGGCGTCGGCGTCGTAGTTCGGGCCGTCGTCACCGCCGCGCAGGATCACATGGCAATCGGGATTCCCCTCGGTGGCCACGACGCTCGCGCGGCCCTCCTCATCGATGCCGAGAAAGGTCTGCGGCTGCATCGCGGCTTTGATGGCATTGATCGCGGGGATGACCGCGCCGCCCGTGGTGTTTTTAAAGCCGACCGGCATCGAGAGGCCGCTGGCCATCTGGCGATGCGTCTGGCTCTCGGTGGTGCGGGCGCCGATCGCGCTCCAGCAGGTGAGATCGGCGATGTATTGCGGGGTGATCGGGTCGAGCATCTCGGTCGCCGTCGGCAGCCCGAGCTCGAGCACCTCGCGGAGAAATCCGCGGGCGAGGCGCAGCCCGGCGGGGATGTCGTGCGTGCCGTCGAGGTGCGGGTCCATGATGAGACCTTTCCAGCCGACGGTGGTCCGCGGCTTTTCAAAATAGACGCGCATCACGATCAGCACGCGCTCCTGGACCTTGCGGGCGAGCGCGGCGAGTCGCGTGGCGTATTCCCGCCCGGCGTCGAGGTCGTGGATGCTGCACGGGCCGGCCACGAGGAGGAATCGCGGATCTTGCCCGGAAAGAATCCGCGAGATCTCGGTGCGTGCGCTGGCGACGACACCGGCGTGCTTTTCACCACGCGGAACCTCGGCGCCCAGCGCCTGCGGCGAGGGCAGCGGGGTATTGGCGATGATGTGGACATCCGAAACGCGGGTCATGGCGAAAGGCGGCGAACATCGCCGCAGAGTGGCCCCATGGGCAAGCGCGGCCTTTCGCGCTGCGCACCGCCGGGTGTGATTGAAAGTGGTGCAAGTGCGCCGGCTCGTCTTCGTCCTCGTCGTCCTCCTCCTACTCCTACTCGGAAGCCGGGTGCCATCGAGTAGGAGTAGGAGGACGAGGAGGAGCCGCCGTACTTGCACCACTTTTCAATCGCACCCCGCACCGGCACCCCATTTATCCCCGGAAGCCCGGATGGATCTACGCCACCGCCGTCTTCGTCGTCACCTTGTGGATAGCCTTTCGCAGATCGGCACCGCTCACGGGCTTCCCGACCACGAGATCCACTCCGCCCGGCGCACTGCCCGCCGCATTCATCTCCTCGCCGAAGCCCGTGAGCAGGATCACCGGTGTCTCCGGCGACAGTTCCTTGATAGCCACGGAAAGCTGCACGCCGTTCATTCCGGGCATCGACTGATCGGTGAGCACGAGGTCCGCCGGCGTCTTGCGGAAGATCTCGAGCGCCTCGCGGCCATTCGCCGCGGTGAGGGTCGTGTGGCCGTCGCTCTTGAGGCATTCTGCAATGAGTTCGCAGATGAGTTCCTGGTCATCTACGACGAGGATTTGGAGTGGGCGGGCGACGGTTTCCATAGTTTGCGGGCCTGAGATGTGGGGCGTGGTGTTCGCCGCGAAGCTGATGTTGAAGGTGGTGCCGTGGCCGGGCTGGCTCACGATGTCGAGGTGCGCCTCGTGGCGCTGGAGGATGCCGTACACCACAGAGAGCCCGAGCCCGGTGCCGCGCGCCCCCTTCGTCGTGAAGAAGGGCTCCAGACAGCGCTGCTTCTGCTCTTCGCTCATCCCGGTGCCGGTATCGGAGACGGCGATCGTCACGCGGCCCTCCTCCGTCTCCGCCGTGGTGATGATGATCGCGCCTCCGTAAGGCATGGCATCGACGGCGTTGAAAATCAGATTCGTGAGCACCTCCCGCAATTCCGCGCCGCAGCCGACGATGCCGGGCACGTCGCGCAGCTCGGTGAGCATCGCGATCTGGACGCCGTCGGCCTGGCTCCGCGCCTTCCACTTCGGCGCCGTCAGCGAGATCGCCTGCTCGACGATGCCATTGAGTTCCAGCGGCTCGCGGATCTCGTTCGATTCCGCCGGGCGGTAAAACTCGCGCAACCGTCCGACGATGTGCGTCGAGTCCTGCGCCGCCGCGATCATATTGCGGAGAAAGGCGATCTCCTTTCCGGTGCCATGCGTCTGGAGCCACGGGTGGAGCAGCTCGCCATAGCCGAGCATCATCGTGAGCGCGTTATTGAAATCGTGCGCGATCCCGCCGGCCATCATCCCGAGCGCGCTCAAGCGTTCCTGTTTCACCACGGTGTCCCGGGTGGTCCGGAGTTCCGAGAGGGTGTCCTCGAGTTGCTGCGTGCGCTCCTGCACGAGGATTTCGAGGACGCCGTTCTGTTTGCGCAGCTCGAGCTGGAGGAAGCGGTTTTCGAGCAGATTCTTGATGCGCAACGCGACCTCGGTCTGGTCGAAGGGCTTGGTCAGGAAATCCCGCGCCCCGGCGGTGAGCGCGCGGCGCCTGGCCTCGGGGGTGATGTCCGCCGTCAGGACGAGCACCGGCTGGCGTTCCTCGGCGGGGATGGCGTCGGCCAGTTGCTCCAGCACCCGGTAGCCGTCGAGATGCGGCATGTTCAGATCCAGCAGGATGAGATCCGGCTGGTAGCTCATGACCGTGGAGATCGTCTCGCGCGGATCGGTGATGCTGCGCACCGAACCCGCCTGGAAGACTTCGAGGATGCGTTCGAGCAACCGGATATTCGTCGGCTCATCGTCAACGATGAGAACCCGGGCTTTGCTCAGCAATTTATTCGGCATGGGCGGTGTATTCCCCCGGCCATGCGGCTCGGGATTGGACACGCCGTGGGGAGCATGTGGTATGCCTCTGGACGTGACCTTTTCCAGCCTGTGACGGCCCCTCCGATGCCATCGCCCAAGCCCCAGCGTGAGCGGGTTCAGGGGATGTTTGCGGCCATCGCCGGACGCTACGATCTCGCGAATCATCTCCTCAGCGGCGGCATGGATTTCCTCTGGCGCCGCCGGGCCGCCGGGATCGTCCGCGAGTGGAATCCCGCGCGCCTGCTCGATCTCGCGACC
>JBGSYE010000298.1:0-21001 GCA_041751075.1 Chthoniobacteraceae bacterium | reverse complement strand
CATGCTGCGCCGCCGCCGCGCGGCCTGAAATCAGGACGCGGCCAGCCGGATCCGACCGACGACTTGCTGCGTCGGCATGTGCGGAGAAGTGGAGCGGCGCTTGTTCTGAGGTCATCCGTCCGGCGGCGGCTCCTCTTTCTTCCGCTTCGCCACGGCCTGGCGGAGGAGGAATTCGATCTGCCCATTAACGCTGCACCAGTCGTCCGCGGCCCATTTTCCGAGCTCTTTCCACAGATCGGGTAACGCGAAACGGGAGTCAGCCGCTCCGCGAAGCCGTTCAATTCGCCGCCGGCGTGAAGAAGCGATTGAAGCCCTTCGGACGGGAAGGCTTGGATTTCGCCCAGTCGCGGCACTGCTTCTCCGAAAAGCAATGCTCGCGGGTGGTGTGCGCTTTGGAAGCCATCGCTCACCGCGGCACCGCTGGCTGCGTCCATGCGCGCTCTACTTCGCCTTCCGCCGATGGGATTGCCTTGGGTTTGGAGGAGGTGATCCGGGCGCGGACGTACAGTTCGTCGCCTTTGAAGGTGTAGCTCGCGGTCGGGCCGGCGGCTTTGGCCAGCACTGCGCCGATGTCCGCGCTGTAGCGGCGGGTGGTGCGCACGGTCTCGCCGGCATTGCCGAGGACGACGTCGCTCTTCGGGTCGTAGTCTTTCCGCGTGCCGAGGAATTCCGTGGTGTAGGTGACTCCCGGTTCGGCGGCGATTTCCACGCTCAGGCCCTTCGCGTCGCGGCGCACGTCCTTCAGCGTCACCCCGGAGGAGGCGTAGAAGTCGCCCGCCTCCATCGCGGCCACGAGCTTCTCCGGGGTGAGCGCGTCGGCGCGGACCATCACCCAGCCGCGGCCCGGGAGGCTCTTCTTCGGGTCGGCGGTGTGGTAGTTGTGCGAATCGTCGGTGCCCACCCCGAAGACGACCGACTTGCCCAGTTCGCCGAGCCGCGCGGTGAGGATCACGTCCCAGATGCGGTCGGTGCTGGCGTGCAGGGCATCGCCGTCGGTGAAGGTGCCTGGATGTCCATTGTAGATCTCGAAGAACCGCTCGCGATCGACCTGCGCCATCTCTTCCGCCGTCAGCGCCCAGCGGAAGTTTGGGTGATTGATGTGCGCAAACATCGGCACACCGGTGCGCGCGCGCTGCTCGGCGACCGCGGCGAGGTTGTTTTCCATCGTCTCGACGATGCTGTTCCCGCCCCGCGGTTTGATGACTTCGCGCACATTGATCGCGCCCATGTGGATCGGCACCTTGATAAAGCTGTCCGTAATCTCCTCCGCCTGGATCATCAGAAACTGTCCCGGCTTCTCGAACTTCCCGCGAAATTCGCTCAGCATCTTCAGTCGTACCTCACGCACGCCATCCGTCTCCCGCTGCTCGACCCACGGCGTGCCAAACGTCGCGACATACTTTTCATACGCGACCGCCCCACCTTTATTCGTCTCGATCGGGATCCAGCGCTCGTGATCGGCGAGGACATTGTGATCGGAGAGCGCGAGGAAATGGTAGCCGTGCTCCACATACCACGCGGCAATCATCTCGGGATAATCGTCGCCGTCGCTCCACAGCGAGTGCGTGTGCAGATTGCCCTTCCACCAGCGGGCGGGAGATTCGGCCCATGCGGTGGAGGCCAGGACGATGAGACAGAGGAAGCGGAGGGGGACTCGATCCATGCGATGAGTGTGCGCGAAGCGCATGCAGGAAGAAGAAAAAAGCCGCGAATCAGGGAGCGACGGCAGCCGAATCCTGGAGGGACACGCTCCGTCGTGTCCCAAACTTCCGCGGGCGAAGGCGGCGGGCTCCGCACCGCCTCCGCCCATTCGATTTGGGACACGACGGAGCGTGTCCCTCCATGTTCACTGCGCGCTTTTGAACCAACCGAGTCTTGCGGGCGCCAGGTTGATGTTGATCTGCTTCGTCTCCAGATAGGCGTCGAGTCCGTAGGTGCCGAGTTCGCGCCCGATGCCGCTCTGCTTGTAGCCGCCCCACGGTGCCTCGTTGAAGGTCGGATGATAGGTGTTCAGCCACGTGATTCCGGCGCGCAGCTTTTTCAGCACGCGCAGGCCCTTGCCTTGATCTCCCGTGAAGACGCCGCCAGCCAATCCGTAGATCGTGTCATTTGCGAGCCGCACGGCTTCCTCCTCAGTCTCGAAAAGCTGCACCGCGAGCACCGGGCCAAAGATTTCTTCGCGCACGATCTTCATCTCCGGCCGCGTGTTCGCAAAGATCGTCGGCGCGACGAAATTGCCCGCGTCGGAGCCAGTCCGTCCGCCACCGCAAAGCAGTTCCGCGCCCTCGCTCTTCCCGCTCTCGATGTAGCCGAGCACTTTCTCCATGTGCGCACGCGTGATGAGCGGCCCCATCTCCGTCGCCTCATCGAGCCCGTCGCCGACCACGATCTTCGACGTCGCCGCCGCGAGTCGCGGGAGGAATTTATCCGCGCACTTCTTCTCCAGAATAAGGCGCGACCCCGCGCTGCACACCTCACCTTGTCCGGCGAAGATCGCGAACATCGCGAACTCGAGTGCCACGTCCTGATCCGCATCCGCAAAGACGATGCACGGCGACTTGCCGCCCAGCTCCAGTGTCACCTTCTTCACGTTGCCCGTCGCCGCGGCCATGATCTTGCGACCGGTGACGGTGCCGCCGGTGAAGGCCACTTTGTCCACATGCAAATTCGCAGCCAGCGAGTGGCCCGCGGTGTGTCCGGGCCCGAGCAGCAGTTGTGCGCTGCCCGGCGGAAACCCCGCCTCGGCGATCAACTCGAAAAGCCGAATCGCCGACAGCGGCGTCAGTTCCGCCGGCTTGAGGATGCAGCAATTTCCCGCCGCCAGCCCTGGCGCGAGTTTCCAAGCCGCCATGAGCAGCGGGTAATTCCACGGGATGATCTGCCCGCACACCCCGATCGGCTCGCGCACGACCATCCCCTGGATCGTCGGATCGCTGACCTCGTAAGTCTGCCCGAGCGGCTTCGTGATCAGCCCCGCGTAATACCGGAAACACGCCGCCGCATCCGCGGCATCGAACTTCGCCTCGCGGAGTGGCTTTCCATTGTTGCGCGTGTCGAGCGTCGCGAGTTCCTCCGCGTGCTTGTCTATCAAGTCCGCGAGTTTGAAGAGATACGCCGCCCGCTCCGGGGCGCGCATCTGCGGCCACGGCCCTTCATCGAAAGCCTTGCGCGCATGACCGATTGCCACTTCCGCATCATGCACCGCTCCGTCGGTCACCACCGCGATCGTCTGATTGTTTGCCGGATTGAGGATCTCGCGCGTCGCGCCCTCCGCCGCAGCCGTCCACGCGCCATTGAGAAACATCGGGAGGGTTTTCATACGCGAAAACTCCACTCGCAGGACCGTCGAGGCAAGCATTGGCGCCACCGGCGGGCCGCCTCCCCGCGGAACAACTCTGTCATCTCCGGCAGCTTGACACTCCTCCGGCGGCTCGCACAATCGCGCCCATCTTGCCGCCGACCCAACGACCAACGCTGCGCTCCCGGCGCGGGGCTCAATCCCGGAGCCCTGGCTCGAATGGCATCACCCCGGCCAGCATCGCTGGCTATCGCACTGATACTCCATGAGGTTTCCGCTTCCGCTCACGGCCAAAATCGCCGCCTACATCATCGGCCACAAACTCCGGCGCACCGAAAAATTTGCCACCGTTCTCCAGCTAGAGCCTCTCCACACCTGCAACCTGAGTTGCACAGGATGCGGACGGATTCGCGAATACTCGACGTCGATCAAGGATCTGATGCCGCTCGAGGACTGTCTCGGCGCCGCCGCGGAATGCAACGCGCCGATGATCTCCATCTGCGGCGGCGAGCCGCTGATCTATCCGCAGATCGAAGGGCTCGTGGACGGCCTGCTGGCCCAGAAGCGCATCGTCTATATCTGCACGAATGCGATGTTCATGCGGAAGAAGATGCGCGAGTTTCTGGCCGTGGAATTTTCCCGCAAGCCGGCCGCGACCGAGGCGAAAATGCAGCGGCTCATCTCCGAGGAACTGATCTCGGCGAAGGACGTGGACGAGATTCGCAAGGGGCCGAAAGACGCCGCGAAGCCGGCGATCCGGCCCTCGAAGTGGATGTACTGGAATGTGCATCTCGACGGGCTCGAGCGGACGCATGATCTCATCGTCGAGCGCGAAGGCGTCTTCAAGGAATGCATCCTCGCGATCCGCATGGCCAAGCTGCTCGGCTACCAGGTGGCGACGAATACGACGATCTACAAGGAGACCGACATGGTGGAGATCGAACAGATGCTCGAATATCTCTCCGCCCTCGGCGTGGACGGACACACCATCTCGCCCGGCTACGAATACGACGCGGCGAAGAAGGACATGGTCACGCGTCTGGATTTGCAGCCGGAGGATTTCTTCCTGACGCGGGAAATGACCGTTCAGAAGTTTAAGCACATCGAGCGGTGGGGCCGCCAGTTCACCCTCTTCGGCACCCCGATCTACCTCGAATTCCTCGCCGGCAAACGCAACCTCACCTGTTCCGCCTGGGCCATCCCGACGCGCAATGTGCGCGGCTGGAAAGGCCCGTGCTACCTGATGACCGACGGCCACTGGAAGAGCTACCAGGATCTGCTCGATCGGGTGGAGTGGGACCGCTACGGCGTGGTCGATGGCGTGGCCAAAGATGCGCGCTGCGAGAATTGCATGGTGCATTGCGGTTACGAGCCGAGCGCGATGCTCGGGCGCGATGCCCGGCCCGGCGATACCTGGAGCAACATCAAGTTCAACTTTGCGACGAAGCCCGCGTCGTCTGGCAACGGCCATCTCGTCGAGGCTTTCAATGGAGTCAGCGCCGGCAATGGGCACTTGACGGGCAAAAAAGAGGAACCGCCCGTCGCCGCTGCCTGAGCATGGATCGGACACGCGATCCCCTCCACGAAGCCGCGCGACGGAAGGACGTGGCGACCGACATCGGATGCAGCATTCAGCGCGCGCAGGAAAATCTGCTGCGCCTGCAATTCGAGGAGGGTTACTGGGTCGGCGAGTTGATGGTCGATTGCACGCTGTGCGCCGACTACATCCTCTTCATGCATTGGGCCGGGAAGATCGATCCGGTCTTGCAGGAAAAATGCGTGGCTCACATCCGCCGCCGGCAACTGGCCGACGGCGGCTGGAATATCTACCACGAGGGGCCGAGCGAAGTGAACGCCTCGGTCAAAGCCTACTTCGCGCTGAAGCTGGCCGGTCATTTGCCCAGCGCGCCGTGGATGCGCGAGGCCCGCGCGGCGATCCTGCGGCTGGGCGGCATCCCGCGGATGAATACTTACGCGAAGCTCTATCTCGCGCTGCTCGGCCAGTTCCCGTGGAAGTATCTCCCAACGATTCCCGTCGAGCTCGTGCTGCTGCCAAAGTGGCTCTTCTTCAATATCTACGAACTCTCCTCGTGGAGCCGCGCGATGCTGCTGCCGCTCGCGATCATCAATCACTTCAAGCCCACGCGGCAGCTCCCGGCGGAACAGCACCTGCACGAATTATATCCGGCCGGCCTCGAGCAGACCGACCTTTCGCTGTCGCACGGCCCGCGCTTTTGGAGCTGGCGCAATTTTTTCCTGCGCGCCGACTCGGCGCTGAAGACGCTGAGTCGCTTTGGTCTCAAGCCCCTGCGCCGTCTCGCGCTGCAGGAGGCGGAAGCATGGATGACGGAACGCATGGGCGAGGGCAGCGACGGGCTCGCGGCGGTCTTCCCGGCGATGCTCAATTCGATCATCGCGCTCAAGACCCTGGGCTATCCAGCCGACGATCCGCTCCTGCAAAAGGCGATCCGCGACTTTGAGGGGCTCTTCGTCGATGATCCCGAGGATTTCCGCGTTCAGCCCTGCCTCTCGCCGATCTGGGATACGGCGATCAATATGATCGCGCTGGTCGAGTCCGGCTTGAAAGCGGATCACCCCGCAATCGTCCGCGCGGCGGAATGGCTCGTGGGAAAAGAGGTGCGGGTGAAGAGCGATTGGGCGCACAAGAATTCGCATCCCGAAGCCAGCGGATGGGCGTTTGAATTCAACAACGTCCACTTCCCCGACACCGATGACACCGCGATGGTGCTGATGGCCCTGCGGCTCGTCCGGTCGCCGGACCAAACCGCACTGCGCGAAGTCTTCGGGCGCGCGGTGCCGTGGCTCCTGAGCTTCCAGTGCCGCGACGGCGGCTGGGGCGCCTTCGACAAGGAAGTCACCCAGCGCTGGCTCGAAGACGTGCCCTTCGCCGATCACAATGCGATCCTCGATCCGACTTGCAGCGATCTCACCGGGCGGACGCTCGAACTGCTCGGCTACATCGGTTACGACCGCAGCAGCGCGCTCGTGCAGCGCGCGCTCCAGCATTTGAAGAGCACGCAGGAGGAGGATGGATCGTGGTATGGCCGCTGGGGCGTCAATTACATCTACGGCACGTGGCAGGTGCTGCGCGGGCTGCGCGCCATCGGCGAAGATCTGCGGCAGGATTGGATCGTGCGCGCCCGCGAGTGGCTGGCGAGCTGCCAGAATGAAGATGGCGGCTGGGGCGAGACGTGCGCCACTTACGACGACCCGACGCTCAAGGGCAAAGGCGAGAGCACCGCGTCCCAAACCGCGTGGGCCGTGATGGGCCTGTGCGCCGCGGGCAGCCTGGAAAGCGCCGCCGTCCGCCGGGGCGTGGATTTTCTGCTGCGAACACAAAACCGCGACGGCTCCTGGACCGAGCCGGAAACCACCGGCACCGGATTTCCGCGGGTCTTTTACCTTCGCTACGACATGTATCGGAATAACTGGCCGCTCCTCGCCCTGGCCACGGTGGTCAACTATCGGACCGGACTCTTTCATCGGCCGAGTTTTTACCATCTTCCGGTCGATGGCGCAGGAAACAGCACGCATATGTAATCCCATGGCGACCACCGCCACTTCTGCTGTCGGCGATTCGCGAGGGCGCGTGAATCTTCGCAAGCCGGCCTTTGGCACCGAGGTAGTGACGCTCGCGCGGATCAAGGAACGCGGCGCACAGATCGTCGATACGACGTGCGGCGATGTGATGAGCGTCTGGAAACGCGTGCGTCAGAATGCCAGCGACGACGTGACCTCGATCATCCACGGCAAAGCCTCGCACGAGGAAACGAAGGCCACCGCCTCGCGGGCGGTCGTCGCCGGTAAGGGCCACTACCTCGTCGTGCTCACGCTCGCGGATACCGATTACGTCTGCGATTACATCCGCCACGGCGGCGACCGTGCCGCGTTTCTCGAAAAATTCCACGGCGCGTTCAGCGAAGGATTCGATCCCGACCAGCACCTCCGCCGCGTTGGGGTGGCCAATCAAACCACGCTGATGCGCGGTGAAACCGAGGAGGTGCAGCGCCGCGCCGAAGCCGCTATCCGGAATCGCGACGGCGCGGAGCAGGCGCGAGCGAGCTTCCGCTTTTTCGACACCATCTCGGGCGCCACCCATGAACGGCAGGACGCGCTGCGCGAGATGCTCACGTCCCCCATGGATCTGCTCCCATCGTCCACTTCGATCAACACGCGAACCGCGAAGTGGCGACCGCCGACTGGCTGCCCGCCCGCCCGCTCTCCATCGGCCTCACCGCCGGTGCGAGCTGTCCGAATAATCTCATCGAGGAAGTGCTGCTCCGGCTCTTCTCCTTCCGCGGAGTCTCCGAGGCGGAACTCGAAGGCGGCTTCGCCTCAAGCGCAAGATCGCCGCCACGATCATCACCAAGGATCTTGAAGACTCCGTGCGCTTCTTCCAGCAAGACGCAATGGCCCGCGGGAGGATCGTTCCACCCCGGGGAAGCTGCGCATACCGGATCATCCGCGGCTTCTGCCGGCACTCATTCACTCCTTCATCCAATGGATGAAGGTAGATGTTAGCCAGCAGCGGGGAGATGACGCCGCCCTGCGGCGTGCCGCACGGATTGGCCTTCATCCTCCGTCCGCCCCCTTCCTCTGCTTCGAGGATCGGGGCGCGCAGCCAGGCTTTGATGAGCTTGAGGATCATCCCGTCGCTCACTCGCCGGGCTACTTGCCGCAGCAGTTTCCGATGTGGGATCGTATCGAAGTATTGCGCCAAGTCGGCATCGACCACTTCGGTCTTGCCCATGCGCAAGGCTTCCCGGATTGCCTCCACGGCTTGATGGGCGCTGCGTCCGGGCCGGAAGCCGAAGGGGCGCGGATGGAAGTCCGCCTCGAAGATCGGCATCAGCACCAGATACACCGCCATCTGCACCACCCGGTCTTTGACCGTCGGGATGCCCAAGGGTCGGAACCCGCCACTAGCTTTGGGAATCTTCACCCGGCGCACCGGCGCGGGCCGGTAGGTTTTCGCGTGAAGCTCCTCTCGCAGCTTGGCAAGCCACGCTGCTTCCACCTGCGCATCGCCGGCAAGGTCTTCGATGGTGACTCCATCGACCCCCGCCGCTCCTGCGTTTGCCTTCACCCGCCACCACGCTGCTTTCAGCACGTCGGCGCGTTGCACTTCTCCATACAGACTCCAGAACCGGCACTCCGGCTTGGACTTCGCTTTCCGATACAGCGTGATTTGCAACCGCCGAACTTTATCGGGTGCTGGTAGCCCTCGCGGGCCGTCACCACGTCCTTTGTTGCTCTTCACTTCTGCGGAACAAGTGGCGTCCCTTCGCTCCTCCGCGGGTTGTCCGAACCAGAGGTCCGGCACGGGATCAACGCTACTACGAACGCCTCCGACTCCTGTCGTGGCTCGCGCGGCCTTCCCCTTGTGAGGGGTTGCGCCGCCAGTTGAGTCTTCACTCGCCATGACAAGTCTCCCCGCTTATCCGAGCGTCACTTCGCGACATGTCGCCCACGCAGACCCCGCCGGTCCATTGTCCGACCCGCGACGGTTGATCTGGGTCGGACTCTGCGGCCTTCGCCTACTATCGAGGGGCTCGGCTGCCGGGAGTATTTTTCGAGGCTCATCTTTGTGGTTCATATGTTCATTGCGACCTGCCGGTTCGACTCCATGCCTGCTCCCCACCCCGCCTCGCGGCGACGCAGTTGGCACGGTCTTCGGTGCTGAACCGTCTATTAATCCGGCAATATGACAGCGCCGCACTGCACCTGCGTGAAGGCGGTGGACTCTTGGCGCTATCACATTGCCGGATTAGATAATTGCACCGACGGGACTTTCACCCGCGTTGACGCCCGCTTCACGGGCGCACCAATAGTAAGCTTTGACCCCTTCCTTCTCCTTCCCTTTCTCCCAAAAGTTTCCTGTCTGGTGCGAGGGCGGAGGGTAATGGCGCCGGGCTGAAGCCCAGGACTACTTTGCGCTCATTCGGTGCCCGGCGGGTCGAGCAGCCGGCGCGGGAAACTTCAGCTACCGCGGGAAGAAGCGGGTGAAGCCGCGCGCGATCAATCCCGTCTTTAGCTCGGTGTCTTCTGTCCATAGCTCGGCGTCGTGATGGAGAGCGAGCGCGACATAGGGCGTGTCCTTCGGGTCGGTGGGGGCGCAGAGTCGGCGGGCTTCAACCCATGTGCCGATGGGGATTGCGACTTCGTCGGTGAAATCGAGCGATGCAACGAGAGCGTGCAGCGCATCGAGGAGTTCCTCTTCGCTTTTTCCCATCGCGCGAAGAAGCCGGTCTTTGTGTTTGAACAGCTCGACGAAAAGGAAGCGCGGGGCGATGAAGCGAATCTCATCGGTGGCGTCGAGCCGGCTGCGGAGGTCACCACGGCTGCCGGCCAGGGTCCGGAAGGCGATGTTCGCGTCCTCGATGACGCGGGTCATGACTCAGCAGAGCCAGCGGGCGGAATGAAACGGTGCTGATTGCGCTCCCACCAATCGGCTTTCATCTCCTCGGCCATGGCATCGGCCTCCGCATCGGTCATGCGGCTGCCGGCGACCGCTGTCTCCAGCCGCAAACCCCGGAGAAGTTGCGCGAGACGGGCATCGCTAACCTCCGCGCGCGGGATGTGCAAATGGATGGTGTCGGCGGTGGATTCGACGGAAATCATGGTCTGGAGAGTATCGCGAGTGGAGAGGTGCTGTCTATCGCCTCGTTCCAAACCTCAGTGCGGAAACGAGGGAGAATCCATTAACGTGGACCGCCGCAAACTTGAAGAGTGGCTCGATTTTGGAGGCGTGTTGTAGGCCGCCTCTGCGAGGCGGCGTAGCGTCTCACAGAGACGCCCTACAAATCCGAATGAAATTTTCGCTACGCCGCTTGGAACGCGATCGATCGTCCCTTTCGCCCAGCGCTGCCTTTGGCGTTTCAATCGGCGGCCTGGGGGGCTTGGCGGTCTCGATCGAGAAGGAGCCGAACCACATCACCGCTTCAGCGAGCGGCATCGTGAAGCGGCCGTGCTCGGTGACGTACTCTGACTGCAAGCCGGGCGGACCTTTCGGCGTGTAGCGGTTGCCGAAGGGGTTCCAGAAAGTCACCGTGTCCGCCTGCTCGTCGTCACCGGAGGCGTGGGCTGAAGGACGGAACGCCGTTGGCGCCTGCCGCGCACTCGTGCGATTCAACTGTGTAGATCGCGTATCTGAATCGTTCCGGCTCAATCCTGAATCCGCCGGAGAAGCAGTGCCGCTCCTGCGCAGGTGACGATGGCTCCGACGAGGAGAAAACCAAGTTCGCCGACGATCGACGAAAGCCCCGCGTGGCCGAGGCTCACCAGACGGAAGGCATGGCAGAAATGCGTGAGGGGAAAGGCGTGGGAGATGACGCGGACAGAATCCGGAAGCTGCTCGAGCGAGGCGAAGGCGCCGGACAGCGGGAAGACGGGCAGGAGGTAAAAGACCGTGAATTGAATCGCCTGCGCCTGCGTGCGGCAGAAGGCGGAAATCAGCAGCCCGGTGCCGAGCGAGCAGAGCAGGAAAAGCAGGCAGAGCACGGAGACCAGCAGCGGCGCGCGATACGCGACGTGGAAGTAAAAGTGTCCCGTGGCCAGCGTCATCGCGATGAGCAGGATGGAGACGACGAGATAGGGTAGCACCTTGCCGACGACGATTTCATTGTGGCGCAGCGGAGTCACCAGCAGCTGGAAGAGCGTCCCGGACTCCCGTTCGCGGGCGATCGTGCAGGCCATCAGCGTGACTGTGAGCAGTTGCAGGATCAGCCCGACGATTCCCGGCATCACGTAGTCGATGAAACGCAGGCCCGGGTTGTAGAGGATTTCGCTTTCGACGCTCCACGGGGACATCGACGAGGTGAACTCCTTGCGCACCGATTCCGGCAGCTTCCGCCCCATCTCGAAGACCTCGTCCGGCAACCGGTCGATCATGTCCTGCCGCGACTCGAGTTGGAATTCGCCGAGCGATTTCTGGATCGCGCCTTCGAGCTGCGGCGCGGTGTTGGTGTCCGTGCCGTCGAGGACGAGCCGCAGCGGTTGCGGGTCGCCATTCTTCAAGCTCTCGCCCCAGCCCGGCGGGATCGTCGCGGCCATGAGCACTCCAGCGTCGAGCAAGTCCACGGACCCGCTCCCGACCGGCCATTCGCGCCACGCGAAAGTCTCATCGGTGCGCAGGCGCTCGACGAGCTTCCGGCTCTCCGGGCTGCCATCCGCATCGCGCAGGATCGCCGACGCACCGCTGATCGACGTCACTTCAAAGGCGTGGCCGAAAAGCAGCGTCATCGCCGGCGGCATGGTGAAGATGAGGATGAGCACCCGCCAGTCGCGCAGGATGTGGAGGAACTCCTTGCGCGCCACACTGGCGATCGAGCGGATGGTCGAGCCAGGATTCATCCGCGGCGGGGCTCGAGGATCTCGCGGTAATCCTGCGAGTAGGCTTTGAAGACGTCCTCCATGTCCGGCGCGACCCACGCGTGGCCGATCCAGCGGAGCTCCGGAAAAGGCCAGCGCGCCTGCCACTCCACGAGCAACTTTTCCGCGTCCGCCGAGTAGATGCGGACCCGCCCGCTGCGCAAGGCCACACCGAGGACGCCGGGCAGGCCGCGCAGCCGGACCAGCCCTTCCATCGCAGGCTCGACGTGGATCTCGAGGAGGCGGCCCCGGAAATGTCCCTTCAGCCCGAGCGGCGTCTCCCGCGCGAGCAGCCGGCCCTCGTGCAGGAAGCCCACATCAGTGCAGCGCTCCGCTTCATCCATGTAGTGCGTCGTCACAAAGATGGTCTTGCCGCGGCTGCTCAGATCGTAGAGCAAATCCCAAATCTGCTGGCGATGCACCGGGTCGAGACCGGAGGTCGGTTCATCGAGAAAGAGCAGCGCCGGCTCATGCACGAGGGCGCACGCCAGCGCCAGCATCTTCCGCATTCCACCGGAGAGGCTGCCCGCGAGCGCCGCGCGTTTGCCTTCGAGATCGAGCTGCCGGAGCAGCGTCTGCACGCGCGCTTCGAGCGTCCGGCCATTCACCCGATAGGCTCCGCCGAAAAAGCGCAGATTTTCGAGCACCGTCAGGTCCGGGTAGAGGCTGAACTTTTGCGCCACATAGCCGAACTTCGACCGGATGCGATAGCGGTCCTTCCAGATGTGCTGTCCCGCGATCGCCCCCTCGCCCGCGGTGGGTTTCATCAGCCCGCAGAGCATCCGCATCGTGGTGGTCTTGCCCGCGCCGTTGACCCCGAGGAAGCCAAAGATCTCGCCCGCGGAAATGGCCAGCGAGAGGCCGCTCACCGCCACCGTCTCACCGAAAGATTTTGCGAGCCGATCGAGGACGATGACAGGCTCGGACATCAACGGGAAAACCGATGGGCGGTGGACACGGACGAGGCCTAGCGCACGCCGCATTGCGACGCCAGAAAAAGTCCGGCGCGATGAATTGCGGCGTCGCCAATCCCTCGGCCCTCAGGATAGCTTCCGGCTTCTGCAAAAAACCGACTGGCATGAATTTTCCGTCCCTTCGTCTTCCTAGCGCTGCTGGCGCACTGATGCTCTTCCTCATCGCCCCCGCGGGCGCCGATCCGCTTGCGGAACTCGCGTCATTCTCCGCGTTCAAAGAGATCCCCCTCGAGAAGCTCGCAGGCGGCGCGGTGCAGTCTGCGCGCGGGCCGACGATGAGCTTTCCGCGCGGCCTCGCGGTGGAGAATGTCTATGTGGTGCGCAAGCCGTTGGCGAAGGCGGCGGAGTTGCACCAGCAATGGTCGCCGGTGCGGCATCCGGAGTTGAAAGTCTTCCTGCACGGCGATCTCTCCGGGCGGCCACGTCCGGCGGATTTTCAAAAGCTCGCCTCCGCACCGGCCCATGGCGCGGTGAAGTCGTTCGTCGCCGCGACGCAGAAGCTCGGCTCGGGTGCGACGGAACTGCAGTTGAGCAGCGCGGAGTTGAAGATGTGGGCCAGCGGTTCGGCCCCGGCCCTGGTTTCCGGCGGCGCGCTGCCGCCGCCGGTCGGCGGATTCTGGAGCGCCGTGCTTTCGCAGCGGGCGCAGGCCTTTCTCTCCGGCGGACTTTCCCGTCTGCCGGGCTACGAGATGAGCAAGGAACCGATCCGTGCCGCCGAGGAAGTCGCGCGCCTGCTGAAGGAATCCGGCAAAGTGCGCGGGCAATTTGCATCGCTCATCGCAAGCACGCCGCTCACCGGCGGCAGGGCCAGCCTCTCACCTTCCGCCTACTGGGAACTGGCCGACATCGAGGGCCAGGCCACAGTCACTCTCGGCGCCTCTTACTACCGGCCCGGCGCCGATACCTGGCAGGCCGTGGACGGCCAGTATTACTCGAGCGGCGGCTACTATGTGCTGCTGACTTTTTACCAACTGTGGCCCGTGAAGATCGGTGGCCAGGACTGCACGCTGTGCTGGCGCGGCGATCTCATCTCCGCCGCCTCGCTCGCGACGCTGCGCGGCGTCGAGCGGATGGGCTCGGGCACGACGATGATGCGTGAGACGAAAAAGAGCGTCGAGAGCCTGCTGAAGGACGCCAGGAAAGCGCCGTGAAGTCCGCGTTGCGAGTGCCGGCACTGCTCGCCGCGGCTTCGAGTCTCGCCGCCGCGGATGAACTCTCGGTGTCCACGACCTCGTGGGAATCGGCGGTTCGCTCCGGCTGGGTCGATGGGGCGCAATTTCACGAACGCTCGACGAAGGGAGATCTCGACGCGATCGACTTCGGCGTCAGCAACGTCGCTTCGGTCCAGGTGCGCGAGGGATTGCTGCTCCGGCTCGGGTTGGATTGGGAGCGTTACACGCTGGGCCGGCCGGATTCGCTCCGCGTTCCAAGCCGGCTTCAGTCGGCGAATCTCGTCATCGGCGCCGATCTCCAGATCGGCGAGGCGTGGATCGCCCGTCTGGAAGTGCAACCGGGCTTTTACAGTGGCGGCACCGACCTGCGGGCGGCGGATTTCAATCTGCCGGTGGTCCTCGGCGGCTCCTACATTGTCAGCGCCGACCTCCAGCTCGCCATCGGACTGAGCGTCGATGTGAACCGCAAGTATCCGGTGCTGCCCGGCATCGGCATGCGTTGGAAATTCGACGAGCACTGGGTGCTCAACGCGATTCTCCCGACTCCGCGTCTCGAATACTCGCTGAGTCCCTCCGCGCTGCTCTACGTCGGTGCGGACTTCAAAGGCGGAACCTACCGCGTCGCGGGCGATTTCGGGCGCTCGCGCGGCAAGCGGGTGCTGGACGGCGCGGTCGTCGATTACACACAGGTCCGCGTCGGGGCCGGCCTTTCGTGGAAGGTCACATCCGCGGTCACGCTCGATATCGAGCTGGGTTGTGTGCCGGTGCATTACTTCGACTATCACCGCGCAGATGTGGGGGTGAAAGCGGACGAGATCCCGATCTACGGCGGCATCGGCATTAACGCCCGCTTTTGACCGGACCCGGCATGATCGCCACACGGGTTCCAGAGTTCGGCGCGGCGGCGATCAAGTTGCGGACCTCGCACGGTCCCGCGTGGGTCGTGGCCTCCGTCGCCGAGGCGCCTGCGGAAATGCGAAACGCTGCATTCGCCGGTCAGAGCAAGGATCTCCGTTACTACGAGGTGCTGGAGCGGACCTTGCGCGAGCAGTTCGACTGCCGCTACCTCATCTTGCGCGACGAGGCGGGCGACGGATGGGCGATCCAGCCGCTCTTCTTCGTGAATCAGGATCTGCTCGCGGGCTTGCCCAAAGCCATCCGCGCGCTCTTCGGAGGAGTCCGCCGATTGTGGCCGCGCTTTCTGAAGATGCGGATGATGATGATCGGCTGCGCCGCCGGCGAAGGGCAGCTCGACCACACCGCGCCGTGGGTGGTCACGGCGCTCTGGGAAGCGCTCGAAGCCTATCGCGCGCAGGCGGGTGCGTTCCTCATCCTGCTCAAGGACTTTCCTGCGACGTATCGGGCCGCGCTCGCGCCCTTCACCAAGGCGGGTTACCAACGCGCCCCGAGCATGCCCGCGGCGAGCCTCGATCTCGATTTCGGGAGCTTCGAGGAATACATGCAAAACCGGCTGAGCAAAGTCTTCCGCAAGAACCTGCGGCGAAAGTTCAACGCAACGAGAGACGCCGCGACGATCGAGATGGAAGTAACGCACGATGCGACGCCCTATGTGGACGAGATCTTCCCGCTCTATCTCCAGACTTACCATCGGTCGGACTTCAAGTTCGAGGAGTTGAACAAGGAGTACTTCCGCGAGATCGGCCAGCGCATCCCGGATCGGGTGCGGTACTTCCTCTGGCGGCAGGAGGGCCGGATCATCGCTTTCAATCTCTGCCTGATCCACATGGGGACGCTCTACGATCTCAGCGTCGGCCTGGACTACGCCGTGGCGCTGGACTTGCACCTGTACTTCGTGACGTGGCGGGACGTCGTCGAGTGGTCGCTGCAGAATGGGATCAAGACCTATCACACCGGTCCGCTGAACTACGATCCGAAGCTCCATCTCAGGCTCAAGCTGCTCCCGCTGGATCTTTACGCCCGCGCCAACTCGGCGCTCTTCAATCCCATCTTCAAGCTGGCCATCAAGTATCTCGAACCAACCCGGCACGACCCGGTGCTGCGCAAGTTTCCCAACGCTCACGAACTCCACGAGCCGACGTAGAGCGAGTGTGCCGACAGGCCACTCGCTTCCCCCGCGCGCAGATAGCGAGTGGGCTGTCGCCACACTCGCTCTACGGCGAGCCGCGTCCGCGCGGGCATCGACACGGTCCGCTCCGCCGCTATCGTCGCGGGCCATGTCCGCCGCCAGATGCAATCCGCTGCTCACGAATTCCTATTCTCAGATCGTCCTCAGCATCGTTTTCTCCGCCGCGTCGCAAGTGCTCCTCAAGCGGGGAGCGAGCGACCACGTCTCCGAAATGTGGCTGGGCGTGAACGGGCTGCAGTCCGGCTGGGTGTGGCTCGGCATCGCCGCGATGATCGCCAGCCTCTTTTCCTGGCTGCACGCGCTGCGCTCGATCCCCTTGAGCCTCGCATTCACCCTAGCCGGCGCGAGTCACGTCCTCGTGCCGCTCGGGAGCTGGCTGTGGCTGGGGGAAGCGATCCCTGGCCGGCGCTGGCTGGGCATCCTGCTCGTCACGGCGGGAGTGCTGGTGAGCGCGAAACCGGCGACCGCGGTGGAGAAAAAATTGTGACGCTCCTGACTTTGCTTGCGATCGTCGTGACGGAGGGCTGCTCGATCGCCGGCCAGATTTTTTTCAAGCTCGCGATGGGCCATCACTGGGAGGCGTCTCGCGCGCGGGCCATGAGGCTGCTGGCCGCCGGAGTGGCGGCGATGGCGGTCGGTTTCTTCCTGTGGCTCGGCTTGCTGGGTTCGTTCGATCTGAGTTTTCTCTATCCATTCGAAGGCTTGAGCCGGCTCGTGCTGCTCGGCGCGGCGGCTTTTTTCCTCCAGGAAAAAATCACGCCCAGCCTATGGATCGGCGTGCTGCTGATCAGCGCGGGAGTCGCGCTGGTCGCGGCCAGTTAAGGTGGTGTGCGCTGCTCCGCCGAGACTGTCACGGTGGCGCCCAATCCCACCACCCCCGGTGAGCGCCGGCCAGATCGCGTGAAAGGCGCGCTGGTTCAGTGCGTCGGCGTCGGCGGCACTCAATGCGGGCGTTGCGGGGTGGTCGAGCTGCGCGCTGAGCTTTTGCAGCCGGCGGGCGTAGTGCGGTTCGGAATGCGCGCCGCAGAGATCGCCGCCGCAGATTTCCGCATGCGCCCGGACTTCGCCGAGCGCCCAGACGAGGTCGGCGGCTTGATACAATCCCTGCTCCCAGTTCGTGGCGGCTTCCAGCGTGTCGAGACAGTCGAG
This sequence comes from Chthoniobacteraceae bacterium, assembly GCA_041751075.1. GTDB lineage: Bacteria > Verrucomicrobiota > Verrucomicrobiia > Chthoniobacterales > Chthoniobacteraceae > JANNXQ01. The sequence continues at coordinate 3,910 of JBGSYE010000298.1, read as the reverse complement.
ATCGATGGTCACGTACACTTTGCCTCCAGAAAGACCGCGCGCAAAGGCGCTGAATTGTTCGCGCCAGTTCGCGCGGGACATCCCGGGCCAGCGTTTGCGACCGGATGGCTTGAGGCGCTCCGCCCACGGCCACACGGTGAGGCGCTGCTTGCGCAACGCCGTCGCGCTCACAAAGAGACTCCCCGGCCAGTTCAACTCGAAGTTTCCACAGCCCCAGATCGCCGCGCGGCGCACCGCCGGCAGTTCGAGCGCGCGATTGATCCAGGTGCCGCAGCACCAGCGCGGCGGACGGATGTCCCAGTCGGGGTGATTGTCGAAGGAGAGCAAGGTGCAGGGCTCCCCGGTGCGCCGCAGCCAGAGGGCGCTGAGGTGATGGAAATCCCCGGACCCAAAGAGGGTGAACGGTGCGAGCCGGGGTCGCGCAAATTCCGCAAACGCCTCGATCTCACGCGCAGTGGTGCAGTAGCGCAGGCGCGGACCCCACGCACGGACATCCACGTAGTCCTCCGACGGCGTGAGATCTGCCGGCCAGGCGCCATCGAGATCGAAATGGACGCAGTGCGGAAGCGAAGTCATCGGCAGATCGGAGGCGCGGAGTAAAACAGCCGCCGCGCAACGAGGGAAGCGCCGTCGGGATTCGGTGGCGGGCCGTTTCATCGAGGCTGCCGCGGAGGTCGGGGCGCCGCCATGTCACTTTTGGTGAAAGTGACCGCCAACCGGGATTCCTCCCTCGCAAAGCCGCACTCCCCGGCTATAGATGCGCGCGTCATGCCGCTCGACCTCAAGTCCGTCGTCGCCGCCCGCCTCGGGGAAAATTACACGCTCCACGAACGGCACCTGAATACCACGCTCGTCCGCGTCCAGCGCATCATCGGCTTCGACGCCGTGTATGCCCGCGCCGAGGGCGCCCATCTCTACGACGCCGAAGGCCGCGACTACCTCGATTTCCTCAGCGGCTACAGCGTCTTCAATATCGGCCGCAATCATCCCGCCGTGCAGCAGGCCATCCGCGACGTGCTCGATATGGAGCTGCCAAACATGGTGCAGATGGATTGCTCGCTGCTCAGCGGCCTCCTCGCAGAGGCGCTCTTGCAAAAAATGCCGCGGCATCTCGACGCCGCATTCTTCTGCAACTCGGGCGCGGAGGCGCTGGAAGGCGCGATCAAATTTGCCCGCGCGGCCACCGGGCGCGCCGGGCTCGTCTCGCTCGACAAAGCCTTTCACGGCCTCTCCCACGGCGCGCTCTCCGTGATGGGCGACGAGCATTTCCGCGAAGGTTTCGGACCGCTGCTCGCCGACTGCGTGCGGGTGCCGATGGGCGATCTCGCGAGCCTCGAGGCCGCCCTCGCCCGGCGCGACGCAGCCGCCTTGCTCATCGAGCCCGTGCAGGGAAAAGGCGTGAATTTTCCCCGCGACGACTACTACGTCGAGGCCCAGCGCCTCTGCCGGAGATTCGGCACGCTGCTGCTCTGCGACGAAGTCCAGACCGGGCTGGGACGCACCGGCCGGTGGTGGGGATTTGAAAACTGGGGCCTCGAGCCAGACCTCGTCACGCTCGCGAAATCGCTGAGCGGGGGTTACGTCCCCTGCGCCGCGATCGTCACGCGGCGCGAAATCTACCAGAAGACCTTCAGCCGCCTCGACCGCTGCGTGGTCCACTCCTCGACCTTCGGACGCAACAACCTCGCGATGGCCTGCGGCCTCGCCACCCTCCAGGTGCTCGAAGACGAACGCCTCGTCGAGCGCGCGCGCGACATGGGCATCGAACTCGTCTGCCGCCTCAACGCGCTCAAGGAACGCCACTCCCTGATCAAGGAAGTGCGCGGCCTAGGCCTGATGATCGCCATCGAATTCCACGAACCGCGCGAACTCGCCCTGCGCATGGGCTGGAAATTTCTCCACCGGGTCGAGCGTGAGCTCTTCGCGCAAATGCTCGTCACCTCGCTCTTCCAGAAGCACCGCATCCTCACGCAGATCGCCGGACACGAGATGGACGTGCTGAAGATCCTCCCGCCGCTGATCATCGGCGAGCGCGAGATCGAGCGCTTCGTCAGCGCGCTCGATAGCGTGCTCACGGACTGTCGGAGCTTCCCCGGTCCGATCTGGGATCTCGGCAGCAACCTCATCCGCCACTCCTTCAAACGCTCCACCCTCGAGCCCGAGCCGGCGTGACCGGGAGCGGCGCCTTTCCAGCCGCCGATGCAGGGATAAGGCTCTCCAGGGTTGCGCTGGGCGGCGGGAAAGCCGCCCCTCCCATCTGGCATCACCCGAGCTTCATGATGAGCGACTTCAGCTCCGTCATTTCCTCCATCGCATAGCGCACGCCTTCGCGGCCGAAGCCGCTGTCCTTGATCCCGCCGTACGGCATGTTTTCCACGCGGAAGGTCGGCGTCTGATTGATGAGCACGCCGCCGACTTCGAGCCTCTCGAAGGCCCGCATGGCGAGATGCAAGTCACGCGTGAAGACGCCGGCTTGCAGGCCGAAATCGGACGCATTCACGAAAGCGAGCGCTTCGTCGAAATCATGATAGCGGTGCAGGGTGACGATCGGAGCGAAGGCTTCCTTCGCGCAGAGATCGAGGTGCGCGGGCGCGTCTTCGAGCACGGTGGCCTCGAGGCAGCGGCCCCGCACCTGGCCCCCGCACACGATCTTCGCTTGAGCCACGAGCGCGGCGTCGATGCGCGTGCGGATTTCCGAGAGAGCATCCGGGGTGATCATCGGGCCGACGACGGTCGCGCGGTCGCGCGGATCGCCGGTCTTGATCTTCTCGGCGATGTGCGCGACGAGCCGCGCGCGGAACTCGTAGTAGATCGACTCGTGAACGACCACGCGCTGGACGCTGATGCACGATTGCCCCGCCTGCGCGAAGCCCCCGAGCGCGATCATCGGTACTGCCGCATCGAGGTCCGCATCGCTGTGGACGATGCAGCCGGCATTGCCGCCGAGTTCCAGCGTGATGCGTTTCTTGCCGCACAATTCCTTGAGCCGCCATCCCACCGCGGGGCTGCCGGTGAAGGTGACTTTCCTCACCCGCGGATCGGTCACGAGCGGCAGCGCGTCGTCATTCGAGCAGGTGACGAAATTCACCTGTCCGGCCGGCATCCCGCCAGCCGCGAGCACCTCTGCGAGCAGCAGCGCGGTGAGCGGCGTTTTCGTCGCCGGCTTCACCACCATCGTGTTCCCCGTGGCGAGGCACGGCGCGACTTTGTGCGCGACGAGATTGAGCGGAAAATTGAAGGGCGTGATCGCGCTCACGACCCCGAGCGGAAAGCGCCGGGCGAGCCCGAGGTGTCCGTCGCCCGTCGGAAACGCATCCACATCCAGCAGCTCCCCGTGCTGCCGCCGCGCCTCCTCCGCGGCGATGGTGAAAGTGATGATCGCACGCGCCACCTCCGCCTCGGCAAAGACAATCGGCTTCCCCGCCTCCGCGACGATCGAATCGACGAACTCCGCGCGCCGCGACTCGATCCCCGCCGCGGCCTTCAGCAGCAGCGCAGCACGCGCGTGGGCCGGCGTGCCCCGCGCTTTCGGAAAGGCCGCCTCCGCCGCCGTGATCGCCGCATTAATCGTTGTGCGATCACCGAGCGGAACGCGCGCGATTTCGGCGCCGGTGAAAGGGTCCATCACGGGAAATTCGCCCATGCCTTTCACCCACTCGCCACCGATCAGGAGGGATGCGTCAGTTTTCATCGCGCAGAACCGTCGTTCACGTCCGGAGCCCGGCTGCTCGCAGGCGCTCGTCGATCCACTTCTCTTCCTCGGGCGGCAGCGAGGGGCCGGGGTAGCGATCGAAGCGACCCTTGTAATAACGACCGATCTCGTAGCAGCGGTCGATGAGCGGCTGCAGATCGAGCACCAGGTCCGGGTCGGTGGGACGCAGCGGAATGCGGATCGCCGGCAGGCGCTCGC
>JBGSYE010000297.1:0-2062 GCA_041751075.1 Chthoniobacteraceae bacterium | reverse complement strand
GCCGCCGCCAAGGTAATATCGATCTTTGGCCGCACTGATGGGATAGCCGGCATTAACCGCGCCGGAGTTCGTCGCAGCGGAGTGACTAAAAACTGCGCCGCTCGGAGACTTGGTCGTGTAGAAAAGCGCGACCCCTGTGGCCAGGCCATCGCTCGTCCGCACGAGATTTGAGGCTCCGGTAAGTGCGGTCGTCGAGTTCGTGCCGAAACTCCCTGAGCTGCGGGAGATGTTGTTCCAGTAGCTCCCGGCGGCGCTGGGAGTGATGCCGGAACTCGGTCCGATATCGATTAGAATTTGATCGCCGCTGGTAATAGCGGCGTGAGTGACACTGCTCGCGGCGCAAAGGCCAAGGGCAGTGGTGAGGGTGGCAAGACAGCCACGTAGGCCGCTCCAACGGGTTCTGGGGGTATATTTCATAAGGAGCGAAGAGTGGCCTGCAGAAAATTATAGCGTCAACAAATTAAGTTTGGGACGGTTCAACGGATTGGCAGTGTTGGGCCGCCTGCCGCCCTGCGACCTACTTGGTTTTCATCACGTAGATGCCGGTCCAGTCGGACGGCGCTTCGGCTTCCAGATCTTCGCAGCGTTGCGCGAACAGCTCGGCCAGCGTCTCGCCTTCGCGCATCCCGTGCGCTGACTCGAACTGCTCCCTCGCCGCCGCGAAATCCCCGGCGCGATACTTTTCCATCCCCTCGGCATAGACGCGCAGATACTCGGCCAGCGCGGCATCCGCAGGTTCCTCGCGTTTTTTGATCACGGTGAACAGCTCCGCCCCCTGCGCGCGGCCTTTCACCTGCACCAGTCCGACGCTCTGGAGGTAAAACTCATCCCGCACCTGCGCCGCCGCCTCCTCGCTGATCAGGAAATCAACCCCGAATTCCTTCGTCGTCCCCTCGATGCGCGAGGTGAGATTCACCACGTCGCCGATGACGGTGAGGTTCATCTGATGCTCGGAGCCGATGTTCCCGACGATCGCCTCGCCGAACCCGATGCCGATACCCATGCCGAGCTTCGTTTTTCCCGCCGCGGCCCAGCGCTCATTCAGCGCGACCAGCCGCTCGCGCATCGAGAGCCCGGTTTCGACGGCGGCCCGCACCTCAATCTGCGCGCCGCGCGATTGAATGTTCCCCCACACGGCCATGATCGCGTCGCCCATGTATTTGTCGAGGGCTCCGCGCGTCTCGAGGATCGGATCGACCATCGCGCTGAAGTATTCGTTGAGCTGGATGACGAGCGCGGTGGAGTCAGCGCCTTCGGTCAGGCTCGTGAAGCCCCGCAGGTCGGTGAAAAGGATTGCCACTGGCTTGCGCACGCCGCCGAGCGTCTGGAAATAGCTCGTCGGGTTATCGAGGATGTCTTTGACCGCGTCCTTGGAGATGTAGCGCTCGAGGGTGCGGCGGACGCGGGCCTTGTCGCGCTGCTCGAGGAAAAAATCCCACGTGAGGCAGGTACCGCCGCTGGTCGCAAAGGCGAGCAATGGCACAAAGCTCAAGACGACGAGCCCGTGATTGAAAATGACGATTACGATCCCCAGCCAGGCGATCGCGACCACCGCGAGCGCCAACGCGCGGAGGAGCGGGGAGGCAAAAAGAACGCATACGGCCCAGGCCAGCGCCCCGGCGAGGGCGAGCGTGACCCAATTCTGCCGCGGGGTGGTCTCGCGCAGGAACTCCTGCTGAAGGGCGGCGTTGAGCGCGTTGAGGTGCAGCTCCGGCCCGCCCATGAATCCAAACGGCGTGAGGACGATGTCCTTCATGAAGTTCCCCTCCGGCCCCACGAGCACGATCTTGTCGCGGAAAAATTCGCCGTTGTTAAACTTCGCCGAGTCCCAGGCCTTCGGATCGAAGATGTCGCACACCGAACGCGCCAGGAAGGTGTTCGGCCCGCCCGCAAAGCGGATGCGCTGCGCGTCGGTGCCCTCTGGCACAAGATCTGAGCGCCCGATTTTCCGCACAGCCTGCGCGGCGAGAGAAAGATAAACCTCGGGATTCTCCGTCGGCGGACCTCCAAATATCTCGTCCTGCGTGAGCCGGTATTGCGCCCGCCGGATGACCGCGTCGGT
>JBGSYE010000296.1:0-9123 GCA_041751075.1 Chthoniobacteraceae bacterium | reverse complement strand
AGCGCGCGCCCAGGCGCAACTCGTATCCGCTGGAGGTTCCGCCGCGCCCGCCGCACCCGGACAACCTGCGCCGGAACAAGAGAGTGCCGCAGGAAAATTCGTGAAGGAATTCCTCTTCGGCCGCACCGGCCCGCGCGGCGGGAAATACGAAGGCGTCGCTGACAAGATGATCTCCAGCACCGTGCGCACGATGGGCTCGACCGTCGGCCGCGAGATCATCCGCGGCGTCCTCGGCACCTTCTTCGGCGGCAAACGGCGGTAGCCGGAGGGCGCGGGATTGATTGCCGCTTTCGGATGAAAGCGCGGGGCGGGGGGAGCGCTCCGCGCACGCCAAAGCGGCGATGAATCGCAGGCGCTCCAGATCCCCGATCCTGGCTTGGGAGTTTGGAGCTTCCCTGGTGCTTGGAATTCGGTTCTTGGAGCTTGGAATTTCCGCACGCCGCCGCTGGAATGCGCCCCCCTTCACCCGCAACAACCTCCTCAGCACCCACATCAGTATGGCAAAGAAACCCCTCAATATCGGCATCGTCGGTTACGGCTTCATGGGACGCACCCATGCGAACGGCTTCTGCCAGGCGCCGCACTTTTTCGACCTCCCCGTGCAACCCGTGCTCAAGGCCGCCTGCGGTCGCGATGGCGCGAAGGCCAGGGCGTATGCGGACAAGTGGGGTTTCGAGTCGGTCGAGACGGACTGGCAGAGGCTGGTGAAGCGGCCCGACATCGACCTCATCGACATCTGCACGCCGAATGACAGCCACGCCGAGATCGCGATCGCCGCAGCCAGGGCCGGCAAAATCGTCATGTGCGAGAAGCCGCTCTCGCTCGATGGCAAGCAGGGCGAGACGATGGTGAAGGAGATCGAGAAGGCCGGCGTACCGAACATCGTGTGGTACAACTACCGCCGCGTCCCCGCGGTGACGCTCGCCAAGCAGCTCATCGACGAAGGCAAACTCGGGAGGATTTTCCACTATCGCGCAAAGTTTCTCCAAGATTGGACGATCAGCTCCGAACTCCCGCAAGGCGGGGCGGGGCTCTGGCGGCTCGACGCGAAAGCCGCGGGGAGCGGCGTGACGGGCGATCTGCTCGCACACTGCATCGACACCGCGATCTGGCTCAATGGCTCGATCGTCGAAGTCACCGCGATGACTGAGACCTTCATCAAGGAGCGCACCCACACCGCCACCGGCAAGAAGCAGAAAGTCGAAATCGACGACGCCTGCGCTTTCCTCTGCCGCTTTGAGAATGGCTCGCTCGCGACCTTTGAATCCACCCGCTACGCCCGCGGCCACAAGGCGCTCTACACGCTCGAAGTGAATGGCGAAAACGCGTCGGTCTTCTGGGATCTGCACGACCTCCATCGCCTACAGTATTTCGATCACCGCGACGGCGGGCTCACGCGCGGCTGGCGGAACATCCACGTCACCGATAGCGATCAGCCGTATATGAAAAACTGGTGGGTGCCCGGCTTGCAGATCGGCTACGAGCACACTTTCGTGCATCAAGTCGCCGACTTTCTTTCCACGCTCGGCGGCAAGAAGTGGAAGCCGGTCGGCCCGACCTTCCGCGACGCGCTGGAGACGCAGTACGTCTGCGACGCTGTGCTCAAGTCCGCGCGGAACGGCAAGTGGGAAAAGGTCAAGAAGCTCAAGTAGCGCGGCTTTTTCCGGATCAAGAAAAAGGCCGCTCCCATCATTGGGAGCGGCCTTCTTGATTTTCTGTAGGGAGGGGAAGGACTACTTGTCCGGATTGCACTTCTTGCAGACTTTCCCTTCCTTGGTGGCTTCCATGCAGCACTTGTGCGAGCACTCCTTGCCTGCGGCCTTGGCCTTTTCGCAGCAGGTCTCTGCGTAAGCTGGGGCGCCGAGGATCGCAAACGCAAAAGCGGCCGTGGTGAGCAGTTTGGTGATGTTCATAGGCCGCTCTTTTATCACGCGATTTCACCGCGGGCCAATCCCTGATTTTTCCGCACGCTTCCAGGCCGTCCCGGAAGGGACCGATCGTGAAAATTGTCCGTTGCCTTCCTCCGATCCGCGGCACTATCCTGCGACCGCCTCATGAAACTTCTCCTCAGCCTCAGCCTCGTCTCCCTCCTCACGGCCAGCGCATTCGCCGACATTCAGGATCCGCCGATGAACGACTTCGGGCCCACTCGGAAGCTCGGCCGCGGGATCAGCAACATTCTTTTCGGGATCACAGAGATCCCTTCCACCGTAGCGAAGATCAACGAGCGCGAGGGCAACGCGGCGGCCGCGAGCTACGGCGTGGTCAAAGGCGTGGGCCGCGTCTTTTATCGAATGCACAAGGGCATCTACGAGATCCTGACCTTTCCATTTCCGACGCATCTCGGCTCGTATCGCACGCCATACAAGAGCAACATCCCGTGGATTCACGGTGGCTTCGAGGAGTTCCCGCCGGAGCTCGGCTTCGAGACGAAATACAACTATTCGCGGCTGAACTACGGCTGGTAAAATCCGCCGCAGCACTTTTCCCAGAGGCTTCCGTCGAGCGGCGGAAGCCTCTTTTTTTCCCCTGAGATGAATCCCGGCGCCGAACTCGAACTGACGATCCACGATGTGGCATTCGGCGGATCGGGGGTCGCGCGCCACGAGGGACAGGTGGTGTTCGTCCCCTTCACCGCGCCAGGCGAGCGGGTGCGGGCGCGGGTGGTGCGGAAGAAGAAGAACTTCGTGGAAGCGGAACTCCTCGTGGCCGAGACGACCTCACCGGCGCGCGTCGAACCGGCATGTCCGTATTTCACCCGCTGTGGGGGCTGCGCCTACCAGCATCTCGCGTATCCCGAACAGCTCGCGATCAAGCACCAGCAAGTCGAGCAGACGCTCCGGCGCGTGGGCCGGATGGCGCACGTCCCGATGCGTCCGATCGTCCCGGCGCCGCGACCCTACGGCTATCGCAATCGCATCCGCGTACATGTCGGCGGCGGCGTGGCGGGATTCTTCGCCCAGGGAGCGCATGCGATCGTAGATGTCGAGCAGTGCGCGATCGCCGCTCCCCTGGTGAATACAGCGCTGCGGGAGCTGCGACGGGCCTCCGTGCCGGATGGGGACTACTCGCTGCGGGCGCCCGGGGGTGGGCCATTCTTCGAGCAGACGAATCCCGAGGTGACGCAGGCGATGCTCACGCTCGTGCGGAATAGCGTGCGGCGGGGGCAGGCCGCGCTGGTCGATGCATATTGTGGCGGGGGCCTTTTTTCAAAGTATCTCGCGGATCTCTTTGAAGATGTCATCGGCATCGAGGAAAACGCCAGCGCCATCGAGCACGCCCGCCGCAATGCCTCGGAGCGTGAGCGCTATCTGCATTCCGATGTCGCGGCGGTCCTGGGCGACATCCTGGCGACCCGGCCGGCGGAGCGGACCACGGTCATTCTCGATCCACCGGCCATCGGTGTTTCCACGCGCGTCATCGACATGCTCGTCGCCGCGCGCCCGTCCGAGGTGCTCTACGTCTCGTGCAACCCGGCTACACTGGCGCGCGATCTGGCGCGACTATGCCCGACCTACATCCTCGAAGAGGTGACGCCGCTCGACATGTTCCCCCAGACGGCTGGCATCGAAGTAGTCGCAAAAATTACGCCGGCCAGGCCGCAGCGTTGACCCGGCAAATCACTTTGTCCGGCGGCGCCCGACGCTCGCCTTCCCCCCAGCCCGGCCGGTGCCCGGCAGGTCCGCGTATTCGCTCATCTCATACATCACCGGGTCACGCACGGCACGCTTCCGCGCCGCCCGGAGGCGCTCCTTGATTTTCTGAAGTTCGCCGGATCGGGTCGGCGCGCCTTCGTCATCGGTCTCCGATCCGACGGCATCGGCCACACCGGCGAATTCCTCATCGAGCTTGTCGAGCGGCTCACCACCCTCGAGACGACGCATCATTTCCTCCATCTGCTCTGGCATCTTCTCGCCGCTGACGCGCGTCATCGTCCGCAACATCCGCGCGACCTGGCGCGGATCCGGGTCGTCCGTATCCATCGCACCAAACTCCCGCTCCGCTTCTTCCATGGCCGCATCCAGGTTCGCATCGTCACAAGGCGCCGGATCCGGGTGTTCTTTTGCACGCCCGGTTACTGCAAAGCTGGAAATCATTCGCTCCAGTCGAAATTTCGGATTGTCCGGACAACGCGGCGCCGCAACCGAGTAGGCGAGGCTTCGGGCAAAGAAGGTATAGATTTTGTTATTCTGCGGGCAGAAGAATTCGTAGATTGGCATGGAGGCGTTGACGAGTGGCAAACTGGCACGCGGCGAGGCTATAATATGGCACAGCGACGCGGATCAAGCGAAGGACGCAGATTGCGATGCCCGCCGGGCAAAAGAGCTGAAGAAATATATGGACGGGCGTTTCTGGAATTGATAAAAGTTTTCAGTTCTCAACCATAGCCCCTCGTCCCCCTGTTCGCTTTTCGTTGCGTGTTTGTCGTTAGATTTTCACTCGACGCATCTTCACGAATGCTCTAGAAGCACCGCCGCCCCCCAATGCCAGTCAGCCTCAAGTTCGCTCCCCCACAACAAAACCTACACAAAAACCCAATAAATCTCTGATGAAGACCTCCAAACCCAAGCAATACCTCTGGATCCCCGCCGTGGTCGGCGTCGCTGCAATCCTCGGAACCGCGAGCGCGGATGCCGCATTTGTGAATGTCCCCGACAATACTCCCGAAACACCCGGGATTTTGCTTGGTGGAGGCTCCACCGTCCTGGATACGGGGGCAGGAACGGTCCTCGCCTCTCAGGAACAGAGTTGGTCGTCCACGCTCATCCAAGGCACGTTTTCCGGTACGTTACGCTCGATGGTCGTGGATAGCGGTGGTGGATACGATTTTTACTATCAGGTTCTCAATACGAGCACTGGCGGCACGAATGTTGGAATGGATATTTTCCGGCTGGCGATCCCTGGATACAGCCTCACCGATCCGCTCAACCCGGTGGATGCGACCTATCGGACGGATGGCCTTGTTGGCTTGGTCGGTGTGCCAGTGGCTTTTTTACCCGATCAACTTTCGAATAAGGGGGTTAATGGCGCCGTGTATAGCGCGGACCGCGATCCAGCTCTCGACGCTCCCGAATTTTTTGGTGGAGGGGCTGCATTCGATTTCGACCCCAGCCAACTTTTCAACCTGGCTGTTCCGGGTGGGCCGACGACGGCTCCTCAGAATATCGAAGCCGGTGAGCGGAGCAACTGGCTCGTCCTCCGCACGAACTATTCAGCGTTCAATGTCGTGGACAGTGCCATCCTGAGCGGTGGCAACGACACGGGCCTGGCGTCCACGTTTGCGCCGATTCCAGAACCCTCGACGGTGCTCTTCGGTCTCGCAATGTTCGGCGTCTGCGCCGGCGGACGGCTCCGAAAATCCCGCAGTGTCCAATGATCCGCGAAATCTCGAAAAATTCTCTCTTGTCAACAGTCGGTAAATCATCCAAAACATCATCCATGAACAAATCCAAGCGCCCATTCTCCCTGCTCCTGGCGGTCGTGGCCGGAGCATCTGCATTCTCAATCCTTGCACCCCTCCGCGCTGCGGCAGATCCCACGGATCTGGTGACCTTGTGCTTCCGGAATCGGACGATCCAAGTTCCCCAGTATCTCGTGCCGCGCTATCAGGCGGTCCCAGGTACGCTCGTCGGTCAGCCGTGTCCCACGACACCCTGATCTCCCACAACGCGAGCAATCACTCGCGGATCGAAAATCTTGTCAAAAAACCCCGGCCATTTACGGTGGCCGGGGTTTTTTGTATCTTGCCGCAACTCCTAATTCCGTAGTGTGCATTTTTTGATTTTTGGATTGGTGGGGATTGCCATTGTCGTGATGCAGGTGCTCAAAGGCGGCTGGCATTTCGCATCCAGCCTGCCCGGCTACGGGCTTCTGGCCATCGCGGCCCTGCTCAGTTGGTTTCCGTTCTCCCGCATCCACCTGCCGGAGAAGACGCGCCTGCCGCTGCTGGCTGCCGCTGGATTCTTCGGCTACATCGTCATTCGGACGCTGCTTTCTCCAGTCGATCACATCGCCCGGCCAGACCTGTTTATCGTTCTCGGCAGCGGCATTGTCTATCTGACGACGGCGTTTTACGCCACGTCGCCCCGACTCCGGGCGTGGCTGGTGGCTGCGCTTCTTCTGTTGGGCTGCGCAAATGGCCTCGTTGGTGCCATCCAATACTTTAAGGGCGAGAATTTCATGATCTTCAGCGAGATGCCCCGTGCGGACTATGGAAAACGGGCCAGCGGTTTCTTCGGCAACCCGAACCAGTTGGCCGGTCTTCTGGAGGTCGTATTGCTCCTTGGGCTCGGTCTGGCGTGGTGGGGGCGATGGAAGCTCTGGGGCAGACTCATCGCAGGCTACGGCGTGCTCATGTGCGTGGCCGCGCTGCTGCTCACTGGGAGCCGCGGGGGATACGCGAGCGCGATGGCCGGCTTGTTCGTCTTTGTGCTGCTGAGCTTCACGGTAAAGGAGCGGAAGAGCCGGGGAAACGCCTGGGCGATCGCTCTGGCCACCGCCGTGCTCGCTGCGACGCTCGCCTTCACGGCCTACGTGGTGATCAAGCGGAGCGATATGCTCCGGACGCGCGTCGAAGCCGTCTCAAGCGATGTCCCTTTCCGAGCCGAACTCTGGAAAGCCGCCCTCGAGCAATTCACCCTCAGTCCCGTCTTCGGCACGGGTAGCGCGACGTACCTCTATTATGGTCGGATGTTCCGTGGGCCCGCCGTGTACACCGATCCCATCTATAGCCACAACGATTACCTCCAGTTGCTGGCCGAGTTTGGGCTGGTGGGATTTGGCGGCTTCCTCCTGTTTCTGGGCACGCATCTCCGCTCGGGCTGGCTGTCCATCGGTGAATTGGCGCGCCATCTTCGCGGCTCGCGTCTCTCCGGCGGCAGCAATTCGATGGCGCTGACGATCGCTGGCCTGGCCTGTGTCGCGGCCTACATGGTCCACTCGCTCGTGGACTTCAACCTGCACATCCCGTCCAATGCCCTCGTCATGGCCTTCGTCTTCGGATTGCTCGCCAATCCCGGCAGCATTCCGGCCTCGAGCAAGACGGGCGAACACGAGCCCACCTTCGTCCTGCCGTTTGCCGTTCGGTTGATTCCACCGGCGCTCGGGCTGTGGATTTTATTCGCGGGACTGAAGATCGGCTACGGCGCCTACTACGCCTACCGGACGGACCGCATCCTCTCGGATTGGAAATTCATGGACAAAATAGAGATCGCCCGCGAGGCGGAAAAGCTTGCGCGCCTGGGACTCGAACGCGATCCGAAGAATCTCGACCTCTACCGTGCGCTCGGCGACGCGCTCTATGCACTGGCTTTGCTCTCGGACCACCTGCCCGAGGTCCGCGACCACTACCTCGCCGAGTCTGTGGAGATCTACAAACAAGCCCTGGCCCTCGCGCCCATGGATCGCAACCTCGTGCTCGGCCTCTGCTGGACCTACGACGACATGTGGCGTTTCTCCGATTCCGCCCCGCTCTACCAGCGCGCGCTCGAACTCGACCCCAATTCGGGACAGGTCCGCGCTTCGTATGCCGCCCATCTCGAAGCGCAAGGTAGGATCGAAGAAGCGACGCAAGAGTACCAGCGGGCTTACGAGACTGGCTCACTGCCGGCCTATCTCGCGCTCGATCGCATCGCCAAAGAGCGAAACACTCAGCACACGGGCGCGGAGAATGACGCCCCCCGGCTGGGACGCTAGCGCATCCCGGCACGGCCCGTCCACGGAAAACACGGAACACACAGAAGGGGAGCCTTCTGCTTAGTCCAAGGAGTTCACCATGCGGGTGAGTTCGATTTCCTTCCGTGCCTTCTGTGTATTCCGTGGATCTCCAATCACGTTTTTAGGATTAAATGCCGCTTTCTCCTCTACATTTTGCAGGCTGTAACCGCTCGGCGCCCGGCGCGATTCAGTTCGGCCAGCAGCGTGTGCAGCCCGAGCCGACGCGAGAGTGAGAGCGCCAGATACACTTCGCCGAAATCACGCACCCGCTCGACGCGCACTCCGCGCAGATCGACCTTCGGCCGCTGCGGTCGCGCCGGCGGCGACGGTTCGCCCAACCGGCCCTGCACTGGCGCGAGTGCGCGGCATTGGAGCAAAATCGGCCATGTCCTTCCAGCCGTGCCGTGCCGGAGACGCGGTCCGGCTTGGCGGCAAGTCAGACTCGTTCGAAGGCTCGCAGGCACCAGGGAAAAAATCGACCGGTGCTCCGGCCCGGCGGTTCATGCTCGCACCCACGCTGCGTGGTGAACGAAGTCCATGGGAGCGAGGTCCCTCAAAAAAACAGGAGGGCTCTTGCGAGCCCTCCTGACAATTTCTTGCGAGGCGAACCGGCGACCGGCTCGAGCCTGCTATGGGGGAGTTACCAGCACTTGCCCTTCTTGTGTTTATGCTTCCCGCCGCCACTGCTGCCGCTGCCGCTCTTACCGCTCCCGCTTCCACTTTTACCGCTGCCGCTGCCGCTCTTGCCGCTGCCGCTGCTGCTGCCCTTGCCTTTTTTTCCACCGCCACCGGTCACGGCCGCAGGAGCGGCGATGGCGTCAGAGGCGAACTTTTCAGTGATGCTCTGTTTCATGCTGTTTTTTGTTTTCTGGGTTTCAGTTTGTTTTGTTTTGCCCGCCAGACGGAGAATCCGCATGGAAGACAGGGGTGATCGTGAAAAATCGCCATTGCGTTGCAACCTTTTTTTCACGCTTTTGACACATTTTCGTATTTGCGATTGAGACTCGTATGGAAGCGCACTTTACGGCGCTCTTCATGCGCACGCGACTTCCTCACACTCGCTCTACTTTAGCCATGTGTGCCCCAGCGCGGCCGCGACGTTAGGGCGTTCGCGGGGATCGAGACGCAGGAGGCCGGCGAGGAAATCGCAGGCACATCCGAGCGCCGCCCCGCGCAGTTCGCTGCCGCGCCGGAGCCGTTCACGCAGCGAGATGCGGCGGATCGCGGGGTCGAAACGCAGCGCCCCATCTGGCTCGAAGTACGAAGTGCGATAGCGCGCGTTCGCGACGAGCGCTGGGGGGAAGTCCTCGCACAGCGCGGCCATGAGCAGGACGTGCTCGTAGCGCAGGGTGAGGTCGAGCAGGTCGCGGGCGCCTTTCGCGCGCCGCCACGCTCGATCGGCCTCTT
>JBGSYE010000295.1:0-5176 GCA_041751075.1 Chthoniobacteraceae bacterium | reverse complement strand
CGCAGATCGGAGACGGGAATCGGGAACTCGCGCTCCGCCCGCAATTCGAGATAACCGCGCAAATCCTCCGCACCGATGGCTGGCACCTCCGCGGAGGCGATGAGCGCCCAACTCGCGGGGATGCACACGACCGCGCGGCGTTCGCGGATGCCGGCGGTGTCGAGATGTGAGGCGAGCTGCTGTCCCACCTTCTCGGGATCGGCGACGAGCGCGTCCGCTCCGATGGGCAGGGCAAAGGTCCGCCCCACTCGCGCTCCGTCCGCCTCCTGGCGCACGAGGCTCACGGCGATGCGGCCGGACTCGATGCTCAGCGCCAGCGCGCTGCGCACTTGCATGCGCTTCTTCAAATCATCGAGCGAGAGCTTCATCGTGACTCCTCCTGGAGCAGCGCGAGTTCTTCGCGGATGTCGCTGCCGAGCGCCCAGCCGAGCGGCGAGAGATTCCGCCGATACACGATCCGCGGCGTACCGGTGCTCTGATCGATGACAACTTTCTCCCGCCGATAACCACGCCCGTGGCGGCCCACGGCGGCGATGTCCGCCGTGACCTGTGACGAGCGCCCGGTGAGGAATGGGCCGGCCTGCCGGGCGGTCGCGTCGCCGAGCACCTCGACGATCCAGGCGATGTTTGTGTCCTGGCTCGCCCGGCCCAGCCGCGCGGTGACGAGATCGGGCGCCTTGTCTTCGAGTCCGGGGATGCACGCGAGCACGGCCTCGCTCGCGGTGTTTGCATTGATGAGTCCGTAGCGGTAGTCGCCCGTCTTCGTCGTGAGCGCATCGGCGATCTGGCCGAACTCGTCCTCCGACAGCACGCCGGGACTTGCTTTGCAGCGGAGATAAAACTCCAGCACGCTCGTCAGCGCGGGCGGGGCGCTGACGAGAGGCAGGATGCGTTGCGCGCGCCCTGAGCCGAGCTTCTCGTCGATCAAAGTCGTCAGATCACGAGCGGCCTGTTGCATGTTCGTAATATTGATCCGTTCAGTCGTGCCGTCGCTCTGCTTGTTCGATTCGCGATTGAAGACAGTGACGTATTCCAGGATGCCTGCGTCGAGTTTGCCGTCGGCGTTGTCGTTGGGCTCAGTCGCGTTGCCGTCGTTTTCGCTCTCGTCGAGCACCCCGTTTAGATTCGTGTCCTCGCCGTAGAGGAGGTCGCGCGTCGCGCCATTGAGCAGGGCGAGCTCCTCGATGGATTCAAACGCTGCGTTCTTGCACGCATACGCGGGATCGAAACGGAGATAGGTCTCGGACTCCGCGCCGTTCGACGACACTTCGTCGCCTTCGTCCTGCCAGTCGATGATGGCGTCGGCGAATTCCGCCGTGACGCCCGGCAGTTTCTTCAGTGCAGTCGCGAGCGCGGTGAGCGCTTGCGTCTTGGCCTGCGGATCGAGCGTCGGATCGACGTTCAGGCTGATCTTCGACGATTCATCGACCAGACCGAACGTGCGCGTTGTTCCGTCGCCGATTTCCGTGCTGCGTCCGAGCAGGTAAAAAGTCGCCTCGCCGACAGGGATCGTGTCGCTGAGATATTCCGCGGGGTCCGGCAGCAGTCCGGGCGTCTCGGCATCTGCGAGCAGTGTCTCGACGTAGCGCGCGGCGCCTTCGATCGCCTGCGCAGCCTGGCGAGCCGCGACGTAGTTGTCCGCGCCGCGGTAGGCCATCGTCATCGAATGCCCGAAGAGCATCGCGACGCTGACGAGCCCGAGCGTGGCCCACATCACGACGATGAGCACGGAGCCACCCTTGGAGTGCGTCGTCGCCTTCATGATTCGGTCCATGCTTGGGTCGTCCACGGTACGACGATCTCGATCGGCGGCACGCGCTCACCTGGGAAAGTGGAAGCGGGTTGCAGACGCACTCGCACCGCTTCGGGCAGGGTCTTGTCGTCTTCGGTGATCTCCCAGGATCCCTGCCACGCATCGCCGTCGTAGAATTCGATCTCCATCCGCTCGACCCCATGCAGGAGAGGCTCCTCGGGCGGGGTCTCGCGCGTCTGGGCGAGCAACGTGCGGTCGATGGTTCGCACGAGGAGACCCGCGTCGCGATTCGGCGCATCGGGATCATCCACGATGTAGTACTCGATCTCCTGCACGTCGGCGGCGGGCGCGTCTTCGAGTTCGCGCCCCGTGGTGGTGGTCAGCTTGAGGTAGCCGGGAAAGTTCGACGCCTTCCCGTCCGCGGAGCCGGTGAGAGTCGCGGCGATGGGCGTGGTGGCCTTCGAGCCGGAGATGAGCGCATGCTGAAGATCGTCGCGGATGACCGCAGCAGCGTGCGCCCGGACGCGGGCCTCGCGGGTCCGTGCCGTGGCGTCGTCGCGCAAATGCACGGCGCGCGAAAAGACGCCGTAGATCGCGGCGAGAATCACCGCCGAAGCCGCGAGGGCCAAAATCAGTTCGAGCAGCGTGAAGGCGTCGCGTCTCATGGCTCCGCGGAAATTGTTTCGCTGGCCAGGGTGCTCAGCCGCACATCGTGCTCGTGACCTTGCACCTTAAAAAAGACCGCGATTTGCAGTTCCGTCATCGTGCCGGATTCCCAATCCGCCTTTGCAAGCTCCCACCGGTAGCCCGGCCACTCCGCGCCGAAATCGCCGCTCGAACTAGCCGAGGTCCAGGCGTCGCCGAGCTGGAGTTCGGCGAGTTGATTCTCCGCAAGCTGCACCGCCACGGCGGACCGCTCGGCCACGACCGCGGCGCGATTGGATACCTGCAGCGCGCCGATGACCACCGGCATGAGGATTCCGAGGAAAAGCATCGCAGCGAGGATCTCGACGAAGGTGAAGCCATGCTCGCGGCGTTTCATTTTTCCTCCTCCAGGATCTCGTAGCTCCAGCCATCGGTCGTCCGCGCGAGGGCGACGGAGGCGGAGCGGTCTTTCAGGATCACCATCTCCACATTCGTCGTGGCCGGCGCGCCGTCTGGCGCGAATTCGATCGGCTGCACCTTGGCGTTCTTTCCGATCGTCTTTTCGAGTTCGATCTCCACGTCGGGATGCAGGGTGAACTCACGGATCCGCGATGCGTCGCCGATGAAACCCGACTTCGGCTCGACGCCGAAACTCCGCGCCTTCTCGTCGATCCACAGCACCATCGGCACGCCCTGAGAGATCGCTTCATTGCGTCCGTACTCCGTGGCGGCGAGGAAACGCACGGCCTCCGCTTCGAGATTCCGCTGCCGCATCGAGCGCGAGAGCGAGGGCGCCGACAAAGCCAGCACCAGCGCGAGCACCGCCATGACGACGATGAGCTCGACGAGGGTGAAGGCGCGGGCGCCCGTAGTAGCGCGGGCTTCCAGCCTGCGGCAGTCGTGCAGGATTCCAGCCCGCATCGCTGTGCAGGCAGGGATGCCGGCACGACAACCGCAGGCAAGGATGCGCGCGCTACTACGGAGTCGGTTCATTTTCCGTCGTCCCAGTTGGTGATGTCGTCGTCGCCGCCGGTGCGTCCGTCGGGACCCATCGACATCAGGTCGTAGCCATTCGCGTTGCGTTTGCCGGGGTAGGTATAGGCGTAAGGGTTGCCCCACGGATCGAGCGGCACGCCCTTCTTGAGATACGGGCCCTTCCAGTTCTGCGTGTTGCCCGGCTGATCGAGGAGCGCGTCGAGGCTGCCTTGCGGATAGGTGCCGGTGTCCACCTCGAAGGCGTCGAGCGCGAGTTCGATGCTCGCGATCTGCGACTTCGCCGCGGTCTCCTTGGCCTGCTGGCTGCGCCCGGAAAATTTCGGGATCACGATCGCGGCCAGCACCGCGAGGATCACGAGCACGAGGAGCATTTCGACCAAGGTAAACGCTTGTGTGCGGCGGGGCCTTTTCAACATCCAACATTCAACATTCAACATCCAACATCCAATGGAACTGCGTCCGCGCGCTCTGCTCATTGAATGTTGAATGTTGATTGTTGGATGTTGGATGTTCTTCATTTGATGTAGTCCTGAATGGTGAAAATCGGGATGACCATGCCGACGAAGATCGTCCCGATGAAGCCGGCGATGACAAAGAGCATGAGCGGTTCGGCGAGTGCGACGGCGGTCTTGAGCTGGCGGTCGAGGGTGATCTCGGTGACGCCCGCGAGCCGCACGAGTTCCTTGTCGAGGCGTCCGCTCTCCTCGGCGACGGAGATCATCTCCAGGGTCGAGCCGCCGAAGAGCGCCTTGCACGCGGCGAGACTCGCGCCGAGCGGTTCGCCCTTTTTCACACGCTCGGTGGAGTCGGTGACGAGATCGATGAGCGTCTGGTAGCCGAGCGAGCGGCGCGCGACGGAGAGCGCGCTGATGAGTGAGACGCCCGCGCCGAGCAGCGTGCCGAGCATCCGGCAGAAGCGCGCCATGGCGATCTGCGCGGTGAGCGGGCCGACCACGGGCGCGCGGAGAAGCCACGATTCCCAAAGCCGTTTGCTGCTCTCCTTCGCAAACCAGGCGCGCCCGAAGTAGATCGCGGCGACGATCGCCGCGAGCAGGTAGAAGCCGTACCCGCGGACGAAATCACTGACGCCGACGATGATCTGCGTGAGCGCCGGCAGCGCGGCGTCGAAGCCTTCGAAGAGCGTCTGAAAGCGCGGGATGAAGAAGACGAGCAGGAAGATGAGCACCGCGACCGCGAGGCAGAGCAGCACGGCGGGATACATCAGCGCCGACATCACCTTGGCGCGCATCTCTTTCTCCTGCGCCTGAAAGTCGGCGATCTGCGCGAGCACCACATCGAGAAAGCCGCCTGCCTCACCCGCCTCGACCATGGCGACATAGACGCGCGGAAAGACATCGGGCGCCCGGCTCATGGCCTCGGCCAGCGGGACGCCGTCGATGACGAGATCGTGCAGCTCGCGCCACTTCGCCGCGGCGGCTGGGTGCGACGTCTCTTTGTACAAGATGGTGAGCGCGCGGCTCAGTGGGACGTTCGCAGCGAGCAGGCTGGAGAGGGAGCGGGTGAAATCCTCAAGCGCGGCGAAAGGGACGCGGTTCGACTTCCACGAAAACTGTTCGGTTGCGGGCTGGCTCCCGGTGCGCGCGCCGTTCTTCGGAGTGCCGGCGCTCTCGGTGAGACGCACGGGAGTGAGGCCGCGCTGTTCGATGATCCGCGCAGCGTCCTGGCGGCCCGAGGCGTCGATCACGCCCTGGATCGCGGCTCCGTTCGCTTGCACTGCTTTGAATTCGAAGACGGCCATCGGGATCAGCAGTTGGGCGCGGA
>JBGSYE010000294.1:0-4803 GCA_041751075.1 Chthoniobacteraceae bacterium | reverse complement strand
GCCGGCGCCGTGGCAGCGGAGCGCCCGGCCGCGGCTGTGGCCCCGCTCGGTGCAAGAGCTTTGCCACCTGACGCACGCCCACCTCCGCCGTCTTCACGATCACGGCGGCGGTGACGAGCGACGCGATCGTCGGCAGCACCGCCGTCGTGAACGCGAACAGGCTGCGCATCGTGATGACCGCTGCAAAAAAACCCGACGCATAGACCAGGATGCCGATCTCGGAATTGCGCGGCGACGCCGTCGTATTCCAAAAGCCCATGACCGCGCCGAGCAACAGCCCGACCAGCACCACCGCGCCGAAGCCCCCGGAGATGTACGCTTCCCCCGCAAAGGTCGCGGCGATCGTCACCCCCTCGACTCCCATCGCCTGCTCGATCGGCGTGCTCATGCCCTGCGGTTTGCCGGGCCAGAGAGCGCGCGGGATCGGCCGGATCATCGCCAGATACGGGATCTCCAGGCCGAGATACGGATTCCGCTCGGGGAAGAAAGTCGTGAGCGTGGCGATGGTGTGCAGGTTGTAATCGACGAAGACGTACTTCGATTGCAGCTCCCCGCTCTCGCGGTAGGTGCCCTGCATCCAGTCGCGCAGCCCGTGCTCGCGGAATTGCAGCATCGTGAAAGTCGCGAACACCATCGCCGCCGCGCAGATCGCGCCGACCACGAAGACGCGCGTGCGTTTCGTCGCCGGAGATGCAAAGGCAAACGCCGCGAGGAAATTCACCAGATATGCGCCGAAGACATTGCGCGTGCCCGTCGCGAACCCTTGGAAAAACGTCGCCAGGAGCACGATCACGACCGGCGCGAGATGGTACCACCGGTAGCGCTCCGCCCGCGCCAGCATCACCCCGGCGAGCGCCGGCAGCAGGTAGAGCATCAGCGTGAGCTCCGACAGGAAGGCGCGCCAGTCGCCGAGCTGTCCGCGCGACCACGGCTGCGAAAAGCGCGCGCCGAGCATCGCGTCGAACATCTTCACCGGATTCCACTCCGAGCACGCCAGCATGTATAAATAGCCCATCCCCGCCGCGAGCCAGTAGAGCGCGAGCAGCTTCCCGATCGGCACTTCCGTCTGCAGGATCCGCGCGAACGGCGCCTGCCGCGGCACCGGCACATGCCTCCCGACGAGCACGCTCGCGAAGCCCAGATACAGCACCAGCAGCCCGGACTGCGCCGCGCCGATCGAGGTCATCGAGTCGAAGAACGGCTGCGGAAAAAGGAACTCGTAGAGCGTGAGGTAAAAGAACGCGAGCAGTGCCAGCAGGTCGGTCCGGATGAGATTGCGCACCCCGCCCCGGGCCTCGATCGCGACGCTCGCGAGCAGGCTGAGCAGGACGCCATAAGCCGCCTGCCGCGCGAGATGCGATGGGAGCTGGCTCGCGGCAAAGACCGCCGTCAATGCGATGCCGAAAAGCGCCGTGCCTGTCGCCGCCCAGCTTGGCTTTGGGCAGCCTTCCACGACCTCCGCCTCCGCTTGCGGCGATGGCGGCGGCTTGGGACTACGGGCGGGGCGGAATTGCATGGGCAGCTTTGCTGCTCAACGCAATAAGTGTGCGCGCGGGTTCCGTCCAACCGAAGTTCCCCGCCACTCGTCTAGGATTCGCGGCCCACCATCCAAGCTCCGCCGCCAGCGCTCCGGCATCGCCCGTCGCAAAGACCGACCCATTCTCCCGGTGCCGGATGAAGTCCTTTCCACCGACGCGGTCGCACACGATCGCCGGCATCCCGCAATTCAGCGCCTGCGGCACGACGAGCCCAAATCCCTCCTCGAGCGACGGCAGCACCAGCACAGAACCCGCGCGAAACGCCTCCGCCAGTGCCCGCTGCGACACTGCGCCATGGAAATGCAGCGGCACCTTTCCGCGATAGCCGGCCAGATCCTGCTGCGCCTCCGCGAGCTCGCCGCCATAGAAGTCCACGCGCCAATCCCCCCGCGGCACGAGCGTCAGCGCGTCGAGCAGCGTCTTCAGTCCCTTGCGCAGTCCCAGCAGTCCGGCAAAGACGATGCGAAATCCGGGCGCCGGAGTGTGGGTGTCGGGATAAAAGACCCGCTCGTCCGCTCCGTAGGGCACGAGCCAGATCCGCTCCGGCGCAATCCCAATCGCGATGAGCTGATCGCGCACGACACTCGAAGCCGCGCAGTGCCAGTCGGTGAGCGCATACTCTTCATCCTCCCGCTCGAAGTACTCCGCATCGTAGGGGCAGAAATCCGTGAGCCGCCGGCCGACGCGCGCGTATTCCGGCTCCATGATTCGCACCCACTCGCGCACAGGACCGGTGGCGTGATTGAGCACGGTCTGCATACCGAGCCGGCGCGCGGCGCGGAAGGTGTGGCGGCATTGCCCGGGCATGCCGTGGATGAAGTCGGCGCGATCGAGGTGGCGTCCGACCCAAGCGTCGAAGCCGCGATCCTGCCAGAGGAAGAGCCTCCGTGAACTGGGGCGGAATCGCGCGGGCACAAACTTCATCAGCCCATAGACGACACTCGTGCGCAGGCTGTGCGTGCGGATCGTCATTCCGTCGCTGCCCGCGAGCTTCCAACTCGGGTAGCCGGAGTAGTAGCACCCGAGCCCATCGAGCCGCGCGAGTTCGACCGCGAGCGGATAGAGATGACACGGATTCGTCGCCGTGATGGAGATCTTCATCGCGTATCGCCTCCAAACTTCTCCCGCCACTCCTGCTCGGTGGCGATCGGATGCCCGACAAGTCTCATCCACGCGAGATAGCGCCGCCACGGCAGAGGGCGGCGTTCGGCGAGGCAGCGCGGCACGCCGGGCACACATGCGCACCACCATCGCCATTCGCTAAACGCCCACGACCAGCCCCGGGAATACGCGTAGGCGAACTGCCGGAAGGCTCGATAGGCAGCAACGTTGAAGACGTGCGGAAACGGACAGCGCATCAGCACGCTCCATAGTTCATTGCGGGAGTGCCGGTGATGATTCCGCATCTCGTTCCGCTGCGCGCCGGTGAAGTGGTGGCGGATCGTCCGCGACGTGTCCTGCCAGACCTCCCACCCCGCGCACACACAGCGCAGCGCGAAATCCGGCTCCTCATACATGTGCCCAAATTGCGCCGGATAGCCGCCGAGTTCGCGAAAGACCGAGCGCCGGATTGCCGCCCCCGAATTGGCGTAGCTGCCCACGAAAAGCGGCGGCCCGAAGTCGGTGGCCGTGAGCGTTTCCGGGAATTCCTCCGAGCGTTGCGGAAAACTCAGCACTGCCAGCCGGGGGCGCTTCGCGAAGAGTTCCGCGATGTGCGCGATGAAGTCCGGCTCCATCGGGTAACTGTCGTCGTCGAGACTAAGGAAGACATCGCACTGCGTCGTCTCCGCCATCTCATTGCGCGAAGGGATCGAGCCGCGCGACTGCTCGTGGACGATCAGCCGCACGCCCGGATGCCCGGCGCGCACGCACTGCACCGTCCCATCCGTGCAACTATCCGCGACGATCAACACTTCATCCGGCGCCGGAGCGAGCCGCGCCAGCTCGCGAAGTGTGCGCGCCAGTTCTTCGCGCCGATTGCGGGTGGTGATGCAGATGGCGACCGTCGGGGTCATGGCGCTACAAACTGCGCACGCGCCAGCTCACTCATCGCCACGTTCACCAAGCATCCTGATCACCCGTGCCGGACTCCCCACGGCGACAGTCTTCGCCGGGATGCTTTTCGTGACGACGCTCCCCGCGCCGATCACCGCTCCCTCTCCGATCGTCACGCCTTTGAGCACCACCACATGCGCGCCGAGCCAGCAGCGCGCACCTATTCGCGTCGGCGCGGAACGCAGCGGCAGCGCGCCGGCGGCGTCCGTCGCGTTAAAGGTGTGATCATGATCCGCGATGTAGCAGCGCGGTCCGATCATCGCTTCGTCGCCGATCTCCACGAGCTCGCTCGCGTCGATAAAGGAGTGACGATTCAGATAGGCGCTTGCGCCAATCACGATCCGCGCGGCGTCGTTCGTCGCGAGCAGGGTGATGCCGCGGTCGAGCATCGCGCGATCGCCGATCGTGATGCCGCGCATCCGCAGCGGCCACTCGATGCCCTGCAGCCAGCAGCGCCGTCCGATCTTCATCCCGAACGCACGGAAGATCGCGATGCGCAGCCGGGAGAAAACTCCATGGCAGATGCGGACGAGCCGTTCGTTCAAGTCCATGTGCCGATCAGGATTTCGCGCCACTGCGGCGAGCGCTCGCGGAGCGCCCACACCGAGGCGAATGCGCGATGCAGCAGGAGCTTCAGGGTGAGCACCGGCTCGGGGATGCGCAGGATGTCCCGGGCGACGACGCGCTGGTGGCGGAGGCGCATGCGGATGAGCTCCCGAATGTTCTTCTTGAACGTGCTCGGAGCGTCGCGGTGCTCGAAGGTCGCGGTGCGGTGGAAGAAGAGGCGGTGCGTGCGACCGATGCGCGAGGAGACATGCACGTCTTCGAGGTAACTGTAGCCCTCGAACTGCGGAAACTTTTCGCGCATGAAAAGCGCGGTGCGATAGAAAACGCAGGTCGAGTTCAGCCAATCGGATGGAATGAGATCGTCCTCGCCTTCGGTGTAGCTCGGCAGGCAATTGATCCCCGGCCCGAAGAGCTTTCCGCCATAGGTCGGATGCGCGTAGCCGGCCTGCAATCGGTAGTACCACCAGAGCAGGCCGCGCGGTGTGGAATGCTGCATCCCGGCGATCCGCGCTGCGACGCCGCCGACCTGCTCCTCCGCATCGCGCTCAAAGACCTCGCACAGCGTGCGGAGCGTCTCCGGCGGCACGAAGACATCGTCATCGATGAAGGCGACGAGCGGAGTGGTCGCGCGACTCGCGCCGGC
>JBGSYE010000293.1:0-18753 GCA_041751075.1 Chthoniobacteraceae bacterium | reverse complement strand
GACCGCTTGTTTGACCTCTACCGCGAAGTCATCCGAGAATTCCACACCCGCTGACGATGAACGAAGGCAAGATTTTTGAGATCCGCAGCTTCCAGCCCGGCGACCGCGCCCGGGTGCGGGAACTCTGTTGCGAGACGGGCTTTCTCGGAAATCCGATCGACCCGATCTTCGAGGACCGCGAACTTTTCGCCGACTACCTCACGGCCTACTACACGGATTGGGAACCGGAGAGCGCCTTTGTGCTGCTCGTGAATGGCGACCTCCGCGGCTATCTGCTCGGCTCGCGGCGCCCAGCCCGGCAGCAGCTCTACAATCTGTACAACAACGTGGCGCTCTTCCTCCGCGGCATCTTCCGCTACGTGGGCTACTCCGCGGCTTCGAAGAAATTCGTACGCTGGATCCTCACGCAGGCCTGGCGCGAAGTGCCCGCCGCCCCACGCCGCACCGCGCACTTTCACATCAATCTCCTCGCCGACGCCCGCAGCGTGGCGCACACCCGCGCGCTCATGGACACCTATCTGCGCTATCTGCACGAGCGGGGGGAAAAGCGCGTCTTCGGGCAGATGGTTGTCTTTGAAGACCGGCGCGGTACGAAGATGTTCGAGCGTTACGGCTGGCGGGTGCTGAACAAGGCGGAGATCACCAAGTATCGCGACCTGCATCCGGGGCCAGTGTATCTCTGCACGATCGTGAAGGATCTCGACGAAAACCCGCAGCTCTACGCGCGGGCGACGTGACTCCCCGGCGGGGTGGGCCCGCTCAGTTCCGCGCCGGTTCGGCGACGGGTTCGCTCGCGGGCGCCGCGGTTTGCGCGAGGTTTTGTTTGGCTTCCTCGATCTTCTCCCGTACGCGACTCGCGGCTTTGGGATCGTCGATCCCGATGGCGGCGGCCTTGTTCCAGTAGTCGAGTGCTTCACGCATCCTGCCCAGGGTCGCGTAGGCGTCGCCGATGTGATCGAGCACCACTGGATCGTCCTTCTTGTCCGCCGTCTCCCGACGGATGTGCTCCGCAGCGCGGAGGAGTTCCTTGAGCGCGCGCTCGGGCTCGCCCTTCTTGAAGTAGTACCAGCCGAGGCTGTCGAGATAAGCGCCGTTCTCCGGGTCGAGATCATTGGCTCGCTGGATGAGCGCGCCCGCTTCCTCCAGATTCTCCCCGCGATCGGCCCACATGTAGCCGAGGTAATTCATCGCCTTGTGGCTGTTTGGCTCGAGCTGGAGGCACTGCTTGAGGAGTTCGGCGGCTTTTTCCGTGAGGCCAGCCTGCTCGGCGGCGGCGCCGTACACGAAGTAAAACCTCGCGTTGAGCATGGTCTCCTGCCGGAGCTGGGCATCGGCCTGTGCCTCGGCAAAACTGGCGAGTGCCTCCGTGTGCCGCCTGGCCTGGCTCAGCGCGATCCCGAGGTTGAACTTGAGTTCAGGCACGTCGGGAAACCTGGCCGAGGCGGCGCGCATGGCCTCGACGGCTCGATCCCACTGCTTCATCCCCATCATCAGCTCAGCGAGCCGGATGTGATTCTGCGGGTCGCTCGAGTCGAGCAGCAGGCCGTGTTGGAAATTATCCACGGCACGCTGGAGCGAGGCCTCGGCCTTGGCCGTCTCGCCGGCGGAACGCTCGATCTCGCTGCGCTCCTGGTAAAGCCTGCCGAGGAGTTCGTAGGTTTCAAAGCGCATCGCATTTTCGCGGGCGAGCTTTTCGAGCATCTCGATGCCCTGATCCCGCTGGCCGGTGACGATGTAGCTGCGCGCGAGCTTGTCGCGGACATTGGCCACCTGCGGGTCGCCGGATTCCCGGGGCAGCGCGAGCACCGCTTGGTAGAAAGGAATGGCCTCCTTCACCTGCTTGGAGAGCACGAAGTAATCGGCGACCTCGGTCAGGATGGCGGGGTGGGACGGGCCGAGTTCCGCCGCTTTCAGATGCACGGCGTTCATCGTTTTCAGCTCCTCCGGGGCGGCGGTGCCGTCCTCCTTGAGATAGGCGCGGCGATGGAGGTTGCCGAGTTGAATCCAGAACTTCGGATCCTTCGATGCCACGCTGGCCGCGCGTAGGAGGATTTGCCCGGCCTTGGCGGGATCCCCGGCGCCCGAGTGCAATTCGTACAGCGCCTGGTAGGCGGCGAAGTTCTCGGGCTCCAGCTTCAGGGCGTCGTTTGCGTACTTCTCGGCGAGGTCGGGTTTCTTGAGGAAGCGGGCGTAAAACTGGGAGAGATAGACATTCGGCAGCGCCTCTTTCGGCGCCGCTTTCGCGGCATCCTTGAGGATCTGGATGCCGGCGGAAGGATCGCCGCGCCGTGCGAGTTCGACGGCTACTTTGACGGCTAGTTCGGAGTACCCGGGGTCGTATTCCAGAGTCTTCCGATAGCTCTCCAGCATCGTATCGGCATCTGCGCCATCCTCGGCGAGGAGCCCTCTGGAGAAGGCGGCAAAAGCCTCTGCTTTCCGCTCAGCCTCCGGGCGCAGAAGCAGATCTGGCGGAGTCGGGCGATCTTCGGAGGGATACGCGTCGGCAAACTCCGGAATCGCGGGTGCCGACTGCGCCTCCCGCGGGCTGGCTGCCGCGGGCGCCGGAGTGACCTTGCTCTCCGCGGGCTTTTTGCTGGCGGGCGTGGGCTTGGAAGATTTCGTCGTGCGACCGCGCGCTGGAGGAGCTGCCGCGGAGCAGAGGGCCGGAAGCAAAAAGGCAGCGACGACCGCGAAAGAAAACGCCCGCGGCCACCGCCAGGTTCCTGCCGGACGGGACAAGTTCATGCCCGCAGCTTAGCGGCTAGCTCTTGTACCGCAAACGCTTCTTGTGGCGGTTCTCCTTCATCCGCTTCCTGCGTTTGTGTTTGGCGATTTTCGCCTTCCGGCGCTTTTTGAGTGAACCCATTGAGAGGTGGTGGTGTGTGACGTGTGAGGGGCGGCGAGGGAATCACGGAACGCCGGGGGGAGCAACGAGATTTTCGGGAGAAATTCGAGGGCTCCGGCGCTGCCACCGCGCCGCCGTCGCCGCTCAATACACCACCTTATTCAGCGGATACTCGATGATCCCCTCGGCCCCGAGCGTCTTCAGCTCGGGGATGATCTCCCGGACGACGCTCTCGTCGATGATCGTCTCCACCGCGATCCAGCCATCGGTCGCAAGCCGCGAGATCGTGGGATTGCGGAGCGCGGGCAGGGCGGTGATGAGCGCGGCGAGCCGGTCTTCGGGCAGATTCATCTTCAGCCCGACCTTGTCCCGAGCCGCGAAGGCGCCCCGGAGGAGCAGCACCAGCTTGTCGATCTTCTGCTTCTTCCACGGATCCTCCAGCGCCCGGTGATTTGCGATGAATTGCGGCGACGACTCCATCATCGTCTCGAGGATGCGCAGCTTATTGGCGCGCAGCGAAGAGCCGGTCTCCGTCACATCGGCGATGGCGTCCACGAGATCGGGCACTTTCACCTCCGTGGCCCCCCACGAAAACTCCACCTCCGCGGTGACCCCGTGCTTCGCGAGGAAGGCGCGCGTGAGTTCGACGGCCTCGGTGGCGATCACCTTGCCCTGCAAATCCTTCACCGTCCGGATGTCCGAGTCTTCCGGCACGGCGATGACCCAGCGCGTCGGGCTGCTGCTCACTTTGGAAAAGGTCATCTCCGCGAGCACCGCGACCTCGGAGCCATTGTTGGCGATCCAATCCTTTCCGGTGAGCCCGCAATCGAGGAAGCCGTGCTCGACGTACCGCGAAATTTCCTGGGCGCGGAGCAGCCGGATGGTCAGCTCCGGATCATCGACGCGCGGCTTGTAGGAACGGCCCGCCGTCGCGATGTGGAATCCGGCTTTGGCAAAAAGGGCGAGGGTCGGCTCCTGCAGGCTGCCCGAGGGCAGGCCCACCCGGAGCTCGCGATTGGCTTGGTCCATGGGGGCGCCAGTGAAGGCGGAAAGCGCGTGGCGCGCGACTTCTTTTCCGCCCGAGCCCGCCCCGCTTGCGCCCGGCCCGGACGACGGGCATCATGCCTGGCACCCGCGCCGCATGTTTGGCAACGAATACTCCGAAGACCACCGCCCGATCACGTATTTCCGCGGCTACCCGATCCATGCCGCGACGCTGCTGGTCATCGTGCATGTCGCGGCCTTCATCCTCTGCGCGCTGGCGGAAGGCAGCGGGCTGGCCGGCGGACTCGCGCAGCTCACTTATTCGAGCACGGACGTCTTTTCCCGCGGCGCGGTCTGGCAGTTCCTCACCTACGCGTTCGTGCATCCCGCCAGCCAGGGCCTGTGGTTCGCCATCGAGATGTGGCTGCTCTTCCAGTTTGGGCGGGAAGTGGAGCGCTACCTCGGGCGCCGGACGTTTCTCCAGCTCTACGGCGCGCTGCTCCTCGCCGGGCCGATCGTCCTGACGGCGGTCGGGTTGTTTCTTCCCACTGCGTTCGCGGGGTCGGTGGTCATGC
This sequence comes from Chthoniobacteraceae bacterium, assembly GCA_041751075.1. Classification (GTDB taxonomy): domain Bacteria; phylum Verrucomicrobiota; class Verrucomicrobiia; order Chthoniobacterales; family Chthoniobacteraceae; genus JANNXQ01. The sequence goes on along the minus strand of JBGSYE010000293.1, from coordinate 14,349 downwards.
ACTTCGCGATCTTCGCGGCCTTTGCCGCGCTCTACCCGTCAGTCGCCGTCTTCTTCGGCATCGCCGCCCGCTGGATCGCGATTGCGATCTTCGCGATCTACACGCTGCAGGGCTTTGCCTATCACGCGATCTCCATGCTGCTGGTGCTCTGGACCACCACGCCGCTCGCCCTCCTCTTCGTGCAGAAGGTCCGCGGTGGATTCACCCTGCCCACGATCCGCCTGCCCGGACGCAAACCGAAGTTCCGCGTGCTCCCCACTCCATCGGCTTCCGCACGGCACGAGGATGAATCCGACGCCGCCACGGAGATGGACACGCTCCTCGATAAGATCGCGAAATCCGGCATCGGCAGTCTATCCGCCCGGGAGCGCACCCGGCTGGAGCGCGCGCGGGAGGCGCTGCTGAAAAAAGACCGCCCGTGAAGGAGCGCGCAGACGGACCGTCTCCGCCTGCGAATGGCGCGAGCAACGGCTGCCAGCCATCCATCAGCATCGTCATCCCGTGCTGGAATGACGCGGGAGCATTGCGCGGTTTGTTCGATCGCCTGCGGACGCTGAGTGGCATTGCGGAAGTGATCGTCGCCGACGCCTCCAGCACGGATGAAGCACGGCGCATGGCTTCCGGCGCCGGCGCCAAAGTGACCGCCTGCCTGCGACCCAATCGGGGCGCACAAATGAATGCCGGAGCACGCCTCGCGAAAGGCGACGCCGTGCTCTTCCACCATGCCGACAGCGATCTCTCCCAGCCGCATGTCGATTCCCTCGCGTCCGCCCTCCAGCATCCGGAGACGATCGGCGGCGCCTTCCACCGGAAGTATGACAAACGGCACCGGGGCTTCGCCTGGATCGAGCCGATCGCCCGCGCCTGGAACGTCCGCGGCGGCACGCTCTACGGCGATCAATCCATCTTCGTCCGCCGCGAAGTCTTCGCGCGACTCGGCGGGTTCGCGGAGATTCCGCTCATGGAAGACGTGGAATTTTCCCGCCGTTTGCGCCGCGCGGGCCGCACCGTTCTGCTCGATCCGCCGATCGCCACCTCCGCGCGCCATCATCGGAACCGCGGCCCCTGGCGCACGACAGTACGGAACGTCGCAGTGCTGCTGCTCTACCGCTGCGGTGCGTGTCCGCATCGCCTGCACCGCTGGTACTACAGCGGCTTCGCTGCGAAGTAGCACGACTCCGGCATTGCTTCGTCATTCGCCATTCGTCATTCGTCATCCCGCCGATGCCCGACGCCCCGTCCCCGCCAAAGTTCGACCCGAGCTACATCACCGCGATGTCGCACTTCTACCGCGGCGAGCTCGGTCGCATCATGTCGTGGCGGCAACGGCTGGATGTCACCACGAGCTGGGCAATCACCGTCACCTCCTCGATCTTCACCATCGCGTTTTCCTTCCGCGACGTGCCGCATCTCATCTTCTTTTTCAATGTCGCGGTCGTCTGGATGCTGCTCTGGATCGAGGCCCGGCGGTATCGTTTCTACGATGCCTTCCGCGCGCGGGTGCGGATGCTCGAAGCGCATTTCCTCGTGCCGATCGTGTCGCGGAATACCGCAATGCTCCAGGGCGAGTGGCAGAAGCTGGTCTGCGAGGATCTGCTCCTGCCGTCGTTCAAGATCAGCCGCTTCGAAGCGCTGGGCCGGCGGCTGAAACGCAACTACGTCTTCATCTTCGTCATCATCCTCGTCGCCTGGATGACGAAGATTTTTCTGCACGCTGAGCCAAAGATCGATTCGCTCCGCTCTTTCTACCGCGCGTTGCACGTCGGCACTTCCATCCCGAGCTGGCTGGTCGCGGCGCTGCTCGTGCTCACCTTCGCGACCGTTGTCGGCATCGCGATCTACATCGGGCGCAAATCGAGCGGCGAGATCAGCGAGTTCGGCGCGCACCGCTCGCTCTGGCGGATTTAGCGTTGGGACGTTACTCCGACGCTCCGGCAGGCGAGGCCCAATCCACCGAAGTGACCAGCAGCGGGTTTGCGCTGACGATGCGATCCTCGTGGGGCACGAACATATGCAACCCCCCGCGACCCCCGGCCGGCATCCAAATCAGATCGGGTGAAGCGATGTCAAACTTCCGGCCATCGGCGAGCGTCACTTGGAAGGGCTGAAACGGATCGGCCACGAGCAACTCGCGCAACTTCTGAATCATGCTGCGACCTTACCGGGCGGAGAGGCCGATGCAATGTTGATTGGCGCTTCCAGACGCTGTCAGGTTCGCTCTCGAAGCCATGAACACAGCCAAACTTTCGCCGCCCGATTCGCAACTCCCGGGGATCGACCAGCTCCTTGACATCATCGCCAAGCTCAGGGGGCCGGGCGGGTGTCCGTGGGATCAGGAGCAGACGCACACTTCGCTGCGGACGGGGCTGATCGAAGAGGCTTATGAAGTCGCGGCGGCGATCGACGCGCGCGATGACGCGAATCTCCGCGAGGAACTCGGCGATCTCCTGCTTCAGGTCGTCTTCCACGCGCAGATCGGGCGCGATGAGGGGCGCTTCGATTTCGACGCGGTGGCGCGCGAAGTCGCAGCGAAACTCGTGCGCCGGCATCCGCATGTCTTCGGCGACGATCGCTGCGCAGATTCCGCCGCGGTGCTGACGCGTTGGGATGAAATCAAGCGCGCGGAAAAAGGCGGCGCTGCGGCCTCCGTGCTCGATGGACTGCCGCCGGGACTCCCGGCGCTGCTGCGTGCGCAGAAGGTGCAGAAGAAGGCGGCAAAAATTGGCTTCGATTGGGACGACGCTGCGCCAGTCTTTACCAAGGTGCGCGAGGAACTTGCCGAGGCGGAGTCCGTGCTCAGCGATCCTGCGAAGCTCGAGGACGAGATTGGCGACGTGCTTTTCTCCGTGGTGAATCTCGCCCGCAAACTGAGGGTCGATGCCGAACCCGCGCTGCACCGGGCGACGGAGAAATTCAGCCGCCGGTTCCGAGCTGTGGAAGCACTGGCACGCGAACGCGGTCTCGTCCTCGACGGCCTGAGCCTCGCGGAACTCGACAAGCTGTGGGACGAAGTGAAGGCGCGGGAGTGATCCGGGTACCATGCGCGTCTCGCGTGTTGGCCGGCGCGTCCCGCGGCGAGGAACACGCGGGACGCGCATGGTATCCGGAACTCACGCCACCGCGAACCGCGCGGTGACTTCCCGCTGCGTCGCGCAGATCACCTCGATCTCGCTTGCGCTGCATTCCGCCAAGCGCGCACGCACCGTGCCCACGGCCAGCTCCGGCGAATTGCAGTCGCGGCTCAGGTGTCCGAGCACCGCGCGGCGCAGTCGCGAGCCGGCGCATTCCGCGAGGACATTGGCGGCGGCGGCATTCGAGAGATGCCCGTGCCGCGACATGATCCGCTGCTTCACGCTCCACGGCCGCTTCGTGTCGTCCTGGAGCAGCTTCTCGTCGTGATTCGTCTCGATGCAGAGCGTATGAGCCTGGCGGATGCGCTCCTGCACGAGCTTGGTGACGGTGCCGAGATCGGTGAGGAAACCGAGCGCCGCATTGCCGTGATGCAGCATGAAGCCGACCGGCTCCACGGCATCGTGCGGCACGGGGAAAGTCTCGATGGTGATGTCGCCGACCGTGAACTCGGCGCCGGTGCCGAAGTAGCGCCAGTCCTTGCGCAAGTCAGGCCGCGGAGTCTGGAGCACCTCGGCGGTGAGCCGGTTGCAATAGATCGGCGTGGCGAACTGCTTGGACCACACGTCCAGCGCGCCAGCGTGATCGAGATGCTCGTGCGTGAGCAGGATGCCGTCGATCTCGATGGGATTGATGCCGCACTGCCCGAGCCGCACCGCGATCTGCCGCGCGCTCAGGCCGCCGTCGATGAGCAGCCTCGTCTTCGCCGTCTCGACGAGCGCGCAATTTCCGGCACTGCCGCTGCCGAGGATGGTGAGGTGGATCATCGCGCAAAGTGTGGCAGCGCGACCTCGAGAGTCGAGCGGCGACTCCGTGATTGTAGCGGCGGTCTGCGGCCGTCGCTCGCATCCGAGGGCGGAGGCGGCCTCCTCCGCACCGCCTTCGCCGACTCGCTCAGCGACGGCACAGACCGCCGCTACAAACTACGACCGATCCATCAGCGCGAGGATGTGCTGCTGCTTCGCCCCGTAGTCGAGCGCGTGGAAGGTGCGGATCTCATCCACCCGGCGGGCGCCATTCAGGCCGTCGAGGTAGCGCGTGTAGTGCCCCGCGAGTTCCGTCGTCTCACGATAGCGCCCGCGCAGATTCGCCGAGTGATAGGAATGCGGCTGGTGGCGGGAGAAAAGGTGGAAGCGCAGCCAGCGCCGATCGGCGCGGGAGACGCGCTGGGTCTTGCGGAAGAAGGCGACGAAGAGCAGCAGCACGAGATACGTATCGACCTGCGCCTGGAGTTCGAGATTGCGCGCGTAGTCCTCGTCGTGAATCTCCGCGACCCCGCGCTGAAACTGCAACGCCGCGTGCAGCGCGTGATTGATCTCCTCCACGAATGGAATGAGCGAGCGGATGTTCGCGTCGCTCAAGCCGTGCCGCGGATCGTGCCGCTCGAGCTGCTCGATGAGCCACTGCGAGTAGTAGATGCCGATGTAGAGCTGCCCGTCGGCTTTGCGGAGAAAGGTGCGCGCGAGTTCGCTAAGTTCCCGCGCCGAGGCGCCCGCGAGCTTGCTGAGCTGCCGGCAGCGCTGCGGGCCGATGAGACACTCTTCCAGATTGATCCCGACCGCCGCGTACGTCCGCTCGAAGAGCCGTTGGATCTCGCTGAAGAGGGTCGCGCTCATGGGTCAAGAGCCGATCAGCGCCGCGGGCGCGTCGTCGAGGTGCAGGAGGGAATCCGAGAGCCGGTTCAGCGCGAGCCGCACGCCGTGGAAATCCTCCGCGAGCCGCTCGTACACCCCGCTGAGCGCCGCGGAGCGCGCGACCTGATGCCCTGCGGCGGCCTTGTAGCTCGCGCTGCCCACTTCCTCGTAAAAGCCGAGGTCCGGCGCGCCGCGCTGCGACCGGTGCTGCACGGACTCGTGAAAGATGCCGGTGACGAAGAGCGCATAATTCCCGACGTGCGCCCGGATCAGGAAGGTCTGCGTCGGCGAGGCCTTGTGCAGGGCGATGAGCATGTCGCTCACATATTGGATCGGGCTCGTGGAGCCATCGGCCGGCGACCGCATTCGCGCGCGGTCGGAAAAAGTCGCCAGGAGCGACGCGACGTAATCGCTCACCATCCGATCGTCGAGACCTGTCTCTTTTAAGACACGCCTGAGCAAAACGTAGAAGTAGAGCTGTGGTGAAATGCTCAGCGGCGCGGTGCCTTCGAGCACGGCATCGACGAGCTTTGGACTATCGAGCAGCGCGTCGCGCGTCTCGGCATCGGTGAGCAAGTCCCCCAGAGTCACTGATTCCTTTTCGGACCTCGCGAGCGTACGCACGACGAAGTCGAAATCCTGCACCGTAAAACGGTCCCGACAATTGGCTTTGATCATCTCGGGGTTTGGTGGCGGAGCATCGGCGATGCCACGCGGTTTTCAAGCTCGCTTCCGCGCGGCGCGAATGCCGAAATCCGCCGCCATGCGCCACGGACCGATCGCCCCCGCCCTCTTCATCGAAAACCGCAACCGCCTCCGCGCGCTGCTGCCGCCTGGCTCGCTGGCCATCGTGCAGGCAAATGACATCCCGCCGACGAACGGCGACGGCACCGGGACGATGATCCCGAACAGCGATCTCTTTTACCTCACGGGAGTCGAGCAGGAGGAGAGCATCCTCGTGCTGATGCCGGATGCGCACGACGAGAAACATCGCGAGATCCTCTTCCTGCGCGAGACCAGCGAACTCATCGCGCAATGGGAAGGCCACAAACTGACCATCGACGAAGCGAAGGAGCGGACCGGCATCCGCCAGGTGAAGTGGCTCGCGGAGTTCCCGACCTTCTTTCACCTGCTGATGTGCGAAGCGCAGCAGGTGTGGCTGAATGCGAACGAAAACCGCCGCGCCTCGCTCGAGGTGGAGTCGCGCGACGCGCGCTTTGCCCGGATGTGCCGGGAGAAATATCCGCTGCATCGCTACGAACGCCTCGCGCGGCTCCTGCACGAATTGCGGCTCGTGAAAAGCGAGCCCGAACTCGCCCTCATCCGCAAAGCGGTCGAGATCACACGGGACGGTTTCGAGCGCGTGGCGAAATATGTGAAGGCGGGCGTGAACGAGTGTGAACTCGAAGCGGAGTTCGCCCACGAATTCATCCGCCAGCGCGGACGCTTCGCCTACGGGCCGATCATCGCCTCGGGGGAAAACGCCTGCGTGCTGCACTACATGACCAACGAGCAGCCGTGCAAAAAGGGCGACCTGCTCCTGCTCGACGTCGCAGCGTCCTATGCGAACTACAACGCCGACCTGACGCGCACGCTCCCGGTGAGCGGCCGCTTTTCCAAGCGACAGCGCGAAGTGTACAACGCGGTGCTGCGCGTCCTTCGCGGCTCGATCGCGGGACTCACCCTGGGCAAGCTCCCGCGTGACTGGCAAAAGGAAGCCGAGGCGGCGATGCAGGAGGAACTGCTTCGACTTGGCCTGCTCAAGAAGAGCGACATCAAGAAACAGAACCCCGACAAACCCGCGCTTAAAAAATATTTCCCGCACGGCCTCGGCCATCCGCTCGGTCTCGACGTCCACGACGTGGGCACCGTCGGCGCGCCCTTCGCCCCCGGCTGGGTGATGACCGTCGAGCCCGGCATCTACATCCCGGACGAGGGTCTCGGCATCCGGCTTGAAAATGACGTGCTCATCACGGAAAACGGCCCCGTCGATCTCATGGCGCACATCCCACTCGAAGCCGGTGAGATCGAATCCCTGATGCAGCGACGCCGCTGAATCGCGCCTCGCGCGGAACCTTCGGCTAAGGGATCGGACATTTCTGCTATTCCCCAACACATCCCCACCTCTCATGAAACTCCCACGCCTCACTCTCGCCGCGCTGTTCTCCGCGGTCGCGCTAGCCGCAGCCACCGCCGCACCGCTCGCTGGCAAACGCCCGAACATCATCTTTCTGCTCACCGACGATCAGGGCTACGGCGATCTCTCGGCGCACGGGAATCCCATCCTCAAGACGCCGAATCTCGATCGGCTGCATGCGGAGGGCGTGCGCTTCGAGGATTTTTGCGTCAGCCCGACTTGTGCGCCGACGCGTTCGGCGCTGCTCACGGGGCGGCACGAATTCAAGAACGGCATCACCCACACGATCCTCGAACGCGAGCGACTCACGCTGAAGGCCACGACGCTGCCGCAGGTGCTGAAGACCGCGGGCTACACGACGGGCATCTTTGGGAAATGGCACCTCGGGGATGAGCCGGAGTATTGGCCGAGTGCGCGCGGTTTCGACGAGATGTTCATCCATGGCGCAGGCGGGATCGGGCAGACCTACCCCGGCTCCTGCGGTGACGCGCCGGGCAACAAATACTTCGATCCCACGATCCTGCACAACGGCACTTTTGAGAAGACGAAGGGTTACTGCACGGACGTCTTTTTCGAGCAGGCGAAGAAGTGGATCGAGAGTGTGAAGGGGAAGCAGCCCTTTTACTGCCACCTCGCCACGAATGCACCGCACGCGCCCTACATCGCCCGCCCCGAGGATCTCGCGCTCTTCAAAGACAAGGTCGAAGGCGATGACGTCGCGAACTTTTTCGGGATGCTGCACAACATCGACCAAAACCTCGGCCTGCTCCTTGCGAAGCTGAAGGATTGGGGCATCGAAAAAGACACGCTCGTCGTCTTCATGAACGACAATGGTGGCACTGCCGGAACGAAGATCTTCAATGCGGGACTGCGGGCCTCGAAGGGTTCGCCGTGGATGGGCGGCATCAAGGCGAGCAGCATCTGGCGCTGGCCCGGCACGCTCACCCCGGCGTCGGTGGACAAGCTCTGCGCGCACATCGACTTTTTCCCCGCCCTCGCCGAACTCGCCGGAGCAAAGCTCACGGAAGCGGTCAAAAATCAGGTGGAAGGGCGCAGCCTCGTGCCGCTGCTGGAGCATCCCGCCGCCGAGTGGCCGGCTCGCGAGATCTTCACCCATGTGGGCAGGTGGCCGAAGGACGCGGATCCGCAACTCTACAAGTTCACCAACTGCAGTGTGCGCGACTCCCGCTGGCAGCTCGTGAGCGCAGCGACGGGCCAGCGAAAACCAGGGGCGCAGGCGAAAGCACGAGCCGGCGGCGACGCGAAGAAAGCCGGCGGGATCGCCGCGAGCGGACCCGACCCGATCGCGGAGCCAAAGTGGCAGCTCTTCGATCTGCCAGCCGACCCCGGACAAATGACCGATGTCGCCGACGCCCATCCCGACGTGGTGACGAAACTCAGCGCTGCCTATGACGCGTGGTGGGATAGCGTCCAGCCGATGCTGGTGAACGAGAAAGCACCGCTGGCTCCCGAAAATCCGTTCAAGACTTTGTATCTCAAACAATTTGGCGACGTTCCGGCCGCGGCGAAGCAGTGAGGGCTGCTGCGGCGGCGGGGACCAACCCGGCTCGGTGCAGCGACCGACGGGAGGCCATTTGTACCATTCGCGCCGCGACTTTCGAGCGCGTTCTGCACTGCGGCAGCGCCCGGTACGGGTTCGTCGGCACGGGAAAGTTCGTTTCCGCGAGACGCGAAAATCAATACGCCAGACGTATCGCACCCGGAGCCCCTACCGCGCGCGCAGCTTGTACTCGAAGCTGTCCACGAGCGCCAGCCAGCTTGCTTCGATGATATTCCCCGAGACGCCGACGGTGCCCCAGTCGCGCTCGCCATCGGTGGAGACGATGAAGACGCGGGTGCCGGCGCTGGTGCCGGCCTGGCCATTGATGATGCGGACCTTGTAGTCGGACAGGGCGATGCGATCGATCTCCGGGTAGAAAGGGCGGAGCGCTTTGCGCAGCGCGGCGTCGAGCGCGTTCACGGGGCCGTCGCCTTCCTCCACGGTGTAGGCTTTTTCGCCGTTGATGGTCATCTTCACCGTGGCCTCGCACTTGTCCCAGAGGCCATTGCCGGCGCGGCGGAAGGAGCAGTGGTATTCCTGCAGGTCGAAGAGCGGCTGATGCACGTCGATGGTCTTGCGCACGAGCAGCTCGAACGACGCCTCCGCGGCCTCGAACTCGTAGCCGGCGCTCTCGAGCCGCTTCACTTCGGAGAGGATCCTGCCGACCTCCGGCGCGCCCTTTTGAAATTTGAAGCCGAGCGCCTCGGCCTTCACGATCACGTTCGACTGCCCGGAGACATCGGAGATCGAGATCACGCGCTCGTTGCCGACCAGCGCGGGGTCGATGTGTTCGTAACTGCTCGCGAGCTTCTGCACGGCGTGGACGTGCTGGCCGCCTTTGTGGGTGAAGGCCGCGGTGCCGACATATGGCGCACGCACGTTGTGCGGGACATTCGCGAGCTCGTCGATGAAGAGGGAAAGGCCGCGCAACGCGGTGAGATCGCGAGACACCGGGATGCCCATCTTGAGCTGCAGATTTGGGATCACCGTCACGAGGTCGCAGTTTCCGACGCGCTCGCCGTAGCCATTGATCGTCCCCTGCACCTGCACCGCACCGGCGCGCACCGCAGCGAGCGCATTGGCGACGCCGAGGCCGCAATCATTGTGCGTGTGGATGCCGACCGGCACGCCGAGCGCGGCGATGACCTCGCGCGTGGCCTGCTCGATGAACTCGGGCAAGCTCCCGCCATTCGTGTCGCAGAGGACGATGAGGTCCGCCCCGGCGTCGCGCGCGGCTTTCAGGGTGGCGAGGGAGTACTTCGGGTCGTCGCGGTAGCTGTCGAAGAAATGCTCCGCGTCGTACAGCATCTCGCGCCCGTGCTTCTTCAAGAAGGCGACGGTGTCGGAGATCATCGCGAGATTCTCCTCGAGCGTGACGCCGAGGACTTCCGTGACCTGCAGCGGCCAGGTCTTGCCGACGATCGTCACGGCGGGCGTCTCGGCCTCGAGCAATGTGCGCACTTGCGGATCCTGCTCGACCTTCACCTTCCCGCGCCGCGTCGCGCCGAAAGCCGCGATCTTCGCGTGCTTCCAGGTCCGCCGCTTCGCTTCCTTGAAAAACTCGGCGTCCTTCGGGTTCGAGCCCGGGAAACCGCCCTCGATGTAATGCACGCCAAAGGCGTCGAGCCGCTCGGCGACGCGAATCTTATCCAGCACCGAGAACGAAATGCCCGTCCCTTGCGTGCCGTCGCGCAGGGTGGTGTCGTAGATGGTGACGGATGGCGTGCTCATGAGAAAAGGGCGGGCACGCTACGGCACCGCGCTGCGCGAGGCAAGACGGGGTGGGGGATGTGCTGGTGATTGGTGGATGGTGGCGCGCCCGCCTCCAGCCGCCAGTCACTATTCACCAGTCACAGATGCTTCCGTCAGCGCAGCGTCGTGACGCTGGTCTGGGGAGTCAGGTCGAGCGAGCCGGGCCGTGGATCCTTCCCCACGCTGGCGCCGGCGACTTGGGCCGAAACGGAAAGCCCGCCCGGCGATGCGGTGAGCGTGGCCAGCTCCCGGGCGAGGGTGGCGGTCTCGGGTGAAAGGAGGATCGGCTGGGGGTCGCGGCCGGGCGGCGCGGAGAGCACGCGGCCATCGGGCGTCAGGGTCATGGTTGCCGGTTTGGCCGGGTCGGCGGTGTCGAACACGGCACGGATTTCCGGAGCATCGAGGAGCTCGGAGCGCAGGCGCGCGAGGCGATCGAGCTGGCTCTCGACCGACGGCTTCACCGCGGGCGCCGGAGCTGCCGCGCCAGTCTTTCCCTCGAGCACGGTCTGAAAGGATTTCGCCGGCGCAGCGGTCGGCGCTGCTCCGCCGCCATGTGCCCAGCGGTCGAGGAAATGACTGGCGGTCCGGGCTACGGCGCTGACGAGGAGAGGATGCATGCGTGTCCGGCTTAGCAGCACCGATGCCAGCGCATGTTCACGACAGAAAAAGAAAGCACAGCGTCATGATCGCCGTCGGAAGCAGTGCGCCGAGCAGGAGGCCGAGCGGTGCCACGCCGTCGCGGAAGTAGCTGGAGAGGATGGACTGCCCCGCGGGGTTCGGCGCATTCGCGATGACGGTGAGGCCGCCGCCGGTGACCGCCCCGGCGACGACGGCATATTTCAATCCATCGGTGAAGCCCGGCACGAGCGTGGCGAGGTAGGTGATGGCGGCGTTGTCGTTGAAAGCCGTGAGGGTGATCGCTCCGAACATCAGCGGCGTCTCGCCGAGGCGGCTGAGCACCGGCTGGATCCACCAGCTTTGCAAACCGCCGTGGATCACGAGCCCGCTGAGGAAGAAACCGACGAGCAGCGCGGGCTTCAGGCTGAGGCGATTCTGGTGGTGCTCGGTGGCCGTGGTGAAGGCGAGGAAGAAGAGAAAGCCGCCGATGAAGAGCGCGGGATAGTGCGCGGTGAAGACCGTCCATCCGAGGAATCCGAGATGCACCGCGGTGATCCACCTCGGCACGGGATCGGCGCGATCGCTCCAGTCCGCCGGCTCCGCGTTTGGGTCCGCCGGGGGGCGCAGCGAGGCGAACTCGCGGCGGAAAATGAGGAAGTAGATCAGATTCGCCACGACGATGCCGACGACGGCCTTCCACCCGAAGTGCGTGAACATGAAGCCCGTGTCCCAATTCCACTTCCCCGCCACCATCAGCACGGGCGGCGCGGCGAAGTGCGTGAGCGTGCCGCCGACCGAGATATTCACGAAGAGCAGCCCGAGCGTGGCGTAGCGGAATCGGACGCTGGGATGCAGATCGTAAAACTGCCGCGCGAGCAGCAGCGCGCAGATCGTCATCGCGGCCGGCTCGGTGATGAATGAGCCGAGGATCGGCCCGACGGTGAGGATCGAGAGCCACCAGGCGGCGGGCCTCCCGCCGCCGAGCCCGGCGAGGACGCGCAGCCCCTGCTCGGAGATCCGGAGCACGGGGCGCGTCGCCGCGATGCACATGATCACGACGACAAACATCGGCTCGGTGAAATTCACGCCATGAGCCACGTAGTCCTCGGCGACCGGCCAGCCTTTGAAAAACGTGATCGCCCCGAGCAGCGGCACGACCCAGAGGCCAAAGATCGCCTCGATCTCCCCGAAGAAATGCATCACCTCCGCCTTGAAGCTGACGGAGCGCGGCCCGCCTCGCCGCAGATCATCCACGGCCACTCCAGCCGCGCGCAAGCCGGCCTCGTGCTCATCCCGCCAGCGATGGGCGATGTGCATGAATTTCGTGGCGAGAAAGGTATGCACGATCGCGAGCAGGAAGACGATCGCGGCGACGAGATTGAAGGGATCCGTCGCGATGCGATGCGCGAGGATGTCGCCGAGGCCGGTGCGATCCGCGTCTCCATAGGTGGGGAGCGGCAGCGGGAAATCCGCGGTCGCGCCAGCGGCGGCGAGGAGCGGCTGCGGGAGGATCGCGAGCAGGAGGAGGAGCAGGAGGAGGAGCAGGATGCGGCCTTTCATCCGCCCACCCATCGCCGATCGCTCGCGTGCGCGGCGAGAAAAAGCGCTCGCGAGTCCCGAGCCAGTGGGGAGGGCGATGCCCGCGCTGCATCGGGGTGTTACGGACTACTGAGCACCGCCGTGCGGGCATGGGCTCTGCTACTTCGGGACGAAAAGAACCGTCTCATCCCCGCACCATGCCAGGCATACAACTCTCAGGACTCGCCTCGGGCTTCGATTGGCAAAGCCTCGTCGATCGACTCATCGAGGTGGAACGCATCCCACAGACGCGTCTCCGCACGGAGCAGACCTTCGGCACGCAGAAGAGCACCGTGCTGGGCACGCTCAACACCCGTCTCGCCGATCTGCTGAATGCGATGAAGCCGCTCGCCGGGAGCACGGCCGACACCTTCGCCGAGCGCAGCGCAAAGCTCTCCAATGCCGCCTCGACGTGGTCGGCGAGCGCCGCCACGGGGACGGCGAATGGCAGCTACGCTTTCAATGTGACCAGGCTCGCGACGGCGTCGAGACGCACGGGCGCCGCCGATGCTGGTCGCGGCCTCAGCACGACGACGAATGTGAGCGGCGTGACCATCGGCACGGCCCCGATCGCCACCCAGGTGACGGCGGGCGAATTCACCGTGAATGGGGCGCGCATCACGGTGGCGGCGACCGACTCGCTGCAGGCGGTCTTCAGCCGCATCTCGACGGCGACGGGCGGCGCGGTCACGGCCAGCTATGTCCCCGCTTCCGACACCGTCCGGCTCACCGGCTCCGGCACGATCACCCTCGGCAGTGCGAATGACACGAGCAATTTCCTGACGGCCTTCAAGCTTTTCAACAACGGCACCAGCCAGATCATCTCACCCACCGCGCTCGGGGTGGTGAGCACCAGCGCTGCGATCGCCAACGCGAATCTGCGGACGCCGGTGACCGGCGTGAATGGCGCGGGCGACGGTTCCTTCGCCGTGAACGGCGTCAACTTCACCTACAACGTCAATACCGACAGCGTGCAGTCCGTGCTCGATAACATCAATGCCTCGACGGCCGGGGTGACGGCGAGCTACGACCGGATCGCCGACCGTTTCACGCTGACGAATAAAAAAACCGGCGATCTCGGCATCACGGTGACGGAAGGCGCGAACGGCTTGATGGCGGGCGTGCGTCTGACCACCACCTCGACGCTCACCCGGGGAGCGACGGCGAGCTTCACCGTGAATGGCGGCTCCGCGATCACGAGCCAGAGCAATACGCTCGACGCGTCGATCCATGGCATCGCCGGCCTCTCCGTCACCGCGGCCACGGTCGCGAACGACACCGTGACGGTCTCGAATATCACGACGGGCACACGGACGAAGATCGAGGATTTCATCGCGAAGTACAACGCCGTGCAGAGCTACATCGAGGAGCAGACGAAGTCCGCGACGAGCAGCGATGGCAGGGTGACCACCTCGGTGCTCACCGGCAATCAGGAGGTGACTGGCATCGGCTCCGCGCTGCGCGCAAAGATCTTTGACAGCGTCCCGGGACTCACCGGCACGATCCAGCGGCTCGAGGGCATCGGCATCGACTTCAAAAGCGGCAGCTCCGAACTCGAGATCAAAGACAGCGCCAGGCTCGACGCCGCGCTGCGGGATAATCCGAATGAGGTGAGCACCCTCTTCAGCAGCAAACCCAACGGCATCGGCGCTCGCATCGAGAGCTATCTCACGACCGTCACCGGCACGAGCGGCACCATCGCCACGCAGACGGCGACGATCTCACGCAACTCCAAGAGCATCGACGACCAGATCGCGGCGATCGAACGCCGGATCGTGCAACAGCGGGAGTTGCTCACCCAGAATTTCATCAAGATGGAAGAGGCGCAGTCGCGGATTCAGTCGCAGCTCCAGGCGCTGAACAACGCCTTTGGTTTGTCGTCCTCATGATCGCTGCGCGCGCTTTCCTCGCCGCGCTGGCGCTGCTCGTGGCGGGCTGCG
>JBGSYE010000292.1:0-8880 GCA_041751075.1 Chthoniobacteraceae bacterium | reverse complement strand
AGATGTGTTCGCATGCCGCGTGAACGGCGGTGAGCGCGGACGAGCACGCGGTGTCCAGCGCCACGCTCGGCCCGCGGAGATTCAGGCAATACGAGATGCGGTTCGCAGCGACGCTGTGCGCGGTGCCGGTCGCGGAATGCGGGCTGAGTCCGGTGTGATCGTGCGCCGTGCTTTGGATGCCCTGGTAATCGTTGTGCGAAATGCCGACGAACACCGCGAGATCGGTGCCCTTTTCAAAATCGAGCACGATCCCCGCGTCCTCGATCGCCTCCCAAGCCGTCTCGAGCAGGAGCCGCTGCTGCGGATCGACGTAGGGCGCCTCCCGCGGCGAGATGCCGAAAAACTGCGGATCGAACTGGTCGATCCCGTCGATGAAGCCGCCGCGTTTCGCGATGGATTTTCCCGGGATACCCGGCTCGGAATCGAAATAGCGCTCGATGCTCCAGCGATCCGCCGGCACCTCGCCCACGGCCTCGCGCCCCTCAGTCAGCAGCTTCCAAAATGAGTTCGTGTCATTGACGCCGCCGGGGAAGCGGCAGCCGACTCCGATGATCGCGATACGTTCTTTTTGCATGAAGATGGATGGTTGGAGGGGGCCGCGGTTCTTATTCCGTTTTTGAGCGCTGACAAGCCGCAGCGTAGAAAAGCGATGGCGGCAGGAACGTCGGAACACCGCCTTTCCGGAGGACGACCATCAAAGTGCGCAGGTCGCTACGCCGCGTCGTCGTCGATGGTGAAGCCCTTTTCCTTCAAGACCTTCTCCGCCCAGGCTTGATCGCGTGACGAAAAGGCCGGCGTCGGAGGGGAACTGTAGCGGATCAGGTAGGCATAGCAGCCCTGGCGAAAGGTTTGATTCAGCACCGCCTGGAGATCAAGCACGGCGTCGGCATCCTGTTCGCGCAGTGGGATCGGGATGACGGGCAGGCGATTTTGCAAAGCCATCGGGTAGGCAAAGGCGCGATTCGGCATTCGCGCCCGCCAGACCGAAGCGCCGTAGGGATAATACGCGGGATCCCCGAAGTGCGCGGAGGGCGGACGAAACACGCGTGCGCCCGATCGCAACAGGTCAATCTCCACGAGGTTCACGCCGCCTTCCTGATAAGTCCGTTGCTTGCTCAAGTAGGCCGGACGCCCGCGGGGATCCTCCTTGTTCGTCCAACTCAGGACTTCCACTGCCGTAATGAGCGCGCCCGAGCTATCCACGATGTGGATTGAGCGATCGACTGGATCCTCCAGCATCACGACTTTCGGCTCCGCGAGCGCCAGCCCGCTCCCCGCCGCGAGGGGAGAGGCCCCGCCGTCCCAGGATTCCTCGATCGCAATGTCCGGGACGACGATCGTCTTAAAGTCGTCGCGAAGATTTTCGATCGCCACCCGTTCCTCTGTCAGGGCGGCGAGTCCGGGCGGGAGTTGAGTCACGAGTTGATCGCGAACGTAAATGATGAAGCTGGGGTGCGCGGAGTTCCAGTGCGACTCGAGCCACGGATTCATGCCGGGGAAGGGATTGTTCAGGTCGGCGCTCATCGGATTCCTCGCAGTGGAAGTAATCCGCGACGGCCCGGCAAGCAACTTGTCCCGACCGTCCACTTCGCCGCGGGGTGATATTTTCGGAAAACACGGTTGTTCCGAGGCCGGCCTGCGAACTACGTGAAACCATGTGCGGAATTGCCGGCATCTTCGATCTCAGCGGATCACGTCCCGTCCCGGACGGCGTGATCGAGCGGATGGCGCGCGCCATCGTTCATCGCGGGCCGGATGAGGAGGGCTTCCTCCGTCAGCCGGGGCTCGCGCTCGCTTCGCGCCGCCTGAGCATCGTGGGGCTCGCGGACGGGCAGCAGCCGATGGCGAACGAGGATGGGACGGTTCACGTCGTCTTCAATGGCGAGCTTTTCGATCACGTCGAACGGCGTGCGGAACTGGCGGCGCGCGGGCATCGGCTGGCGACGCATTGCGATACGGAGATCATCCCGCATCTCTGGGAGGAGCACGGGGAAGGCATGTGGGAAAGGCTGCTCGGACAATTCGCGATTGCGCTGTGGGATCAGCGAAAGCGGCAACTGCACCTGGGGCGCGACCGCTTCGGCATCGCGCCGCTGTATTGGAGCCGGCAGGGCGACTGGCTGCTTTTTGCCTCGGAAATCAAGGCGCTGCTGGCCTCCGGGATGGTCCCGGCCGCGCCGGACCGGCGCGGGCTCGATCACGTCTTCACCTTCTCCGCTGTGCCGGGACCGCGGACTTGTTTTGAAGGTGTGCAGCTTCTCACGCCCGGGCATTTCCTCCGCATCGCGCCCGCTGCGGCAGGCGCGGATGCCGTGATCGAGGATCGTGCTTATTGGGAGATGGATTTCCCCGCGGAGGGCGAAGAGGAACGCGGCGAGAATCTCGAAAAGCTGCTGGATGAATTCGAGGCCATCCTCCTGCAGGCGGTGGAAGAGCGGCTGCGAGCCGACGTGCCGGTGGGCTCCTACCTGTCGGGCGGAGTGGATTCCAGCATGATCCTGGCGCTGGCCACGAAGATCAAAGGCAAGGACGTGAACACCTACACGGTGCGAGTCGAAAGTCCCGGAATGGATGAACTCAGCGCCGCGAGGCTTTCTGCGCAGCACATCGGAGCCCAGCCGCCGATCGTGCAAAACTACGGCGACAAGGAAGCGCTGGAGAGTTACCCGCGACTGATCGAAGCCGCCGAAGCGCCCGTCATCGACACGTCCTGCGGTGCGCTGCTGAAGCTCGCCGAGCGCGTCCACGCCAATGGCCAAAAAGTGGTGCTCACCGGCGAAGGCGCGGACGAATGGCTGGTCGGCTATCCGTGGTATAAGGCCGCTAAGCTCTTTCGCTATCTCGACGCGATCCCCGGGCTGCCGCTGAGCGACGCGGCCCGGCGCGCCTTTCTCCGGCTGAACAAGGTGCCGCACTTTCCGCCGCCGTGGCGGCAGCGCGTCGAGGAGTCGATCGGCGGCAGCAATGCCTGGCTGGATGCGTATGGACTGCTGGCGATTTCGAAGCTGCGCTTTTACTCCGAGTCGATGCGCGAAATGCTGTCCGGGAGCCACGCGTGGGGTGAATTGGGCTTTCCGCTCGAACGGGCGAAAAAGTGGGCGCCGCTCAATCGCGGCGTGTGGATCGCGGCGCGCGTCACGCTCGGCGGCATGCTGCTCCAGGCAAAGGGCGACCGCGTCGCCATGCACTCGTCCGTCGAGGTCCGCTACCCAGTCCTCGACGAAGCGGTCTTCGACTTCACGGCCAGGCTCGCCCCGAGCCTGAAGCTCCGCGGGTTTCGCGACAAATATATCCTGCGCAAACTGGCCGAGCGCTGGATTCCGAAGTCGATCGCGCGCCGGCACAAGGTCATCTTCCGCGCGCCGCTGGACAGCTTCCACAGGGATCCCGAGCCGAAATTTATCGCCGAACTGCTGAGTGAAGATTCGCTGCGCCGCACCGGATATTTCGACACGAAGGAAGTGACGCACTGGCGCAAACATTTCCGCGAAATGCGCCCCGGCTCGCTGCCGCGGCTCTCGGTGGAAATGGGCCTGACCGCCGTGGTCGCCACGCAGCTCTGGCATCACCACTTCATGGGCGGCGGGCTGGCGGATTTGCCGCAAAAAGCTTCACCTTGAGCGACCGACGACTTGCCCGAAGTGGTGGCGGCGATATGCTGCGCACATGATTTCCTCAACCCTGCAGGAGCTGCTGCGCAGCACGCCATTCACCCCCTTCACCGTCCATCTCAGCGGGGGACAGTCCTACTTCGTTGACCACCCCGATTTCGCGACCGTCACGCGGGGCGGCGGCGTGCTACTGGTCAATCTTCCCGGAGGTGATGGGGACCGCGTCGCGCACGTCGCCACGGCGATGATCGAACGGCTCGAAACCGCCGAAGCTCCCCAAAAAGCCTGATCCCCGCCCGCAGCGTGCCGGGGAGTTTCACTTCAGCTTCTTTAGCAGCTCCCGCCCGATCGCTTTCATCTCGGCGTCGTCCCGCTCCAGCGAGGGCATCGAGAGTCCCTTCTGGAGCATCCGGCGTTGGTCGTCCGTGCGCCCCATCTGCGCGTAGATGCGACCGAGTTCGATGTAGTGAATGAGCCGGTTTGGATTGAGGGCGATGGCCTTTTTCAAGGCCTGCTCAGCCGCCGCGTAGGTGCCCTTTGGCAGGCTGCCGTAAATCGCGCCGGCCAGCGCGCGCTTGATCCCGCCGATCTCGGCCAGCGTGCGATTCCACCGACCGAGGATGTGCCAGGCGTTGTCGTTGTTCGGATCGAGTCGGAGCGTGCGATCCACCGCCGCCTTGATGCGCGGCGAGGCATTGACCTGGTCCCCGCTGCTCATGAACGGAAGCATCTTCCCATAGCTGATCGCGGGCGAGAGCTGCGCCTCGGCGTTGTTCGGGGCCAGCGCAGCGGCGCGTTCCGCGTAAGCCAGTGAGATTCGGCCAAGTCGCACCTTTTCCTTTTTGTCCGCCGTATCCGCCAGCAGGTGCCGGTATTGCCGGGCGATCCGTAGAAGCAGCTCCGCATCGTTCGGGTCGAGTTTTTCCGCTGGAAGATAAAATTCGAGCGCGGGCACAGCCTGCATTTTCAGGTCGAACTTGTCCCCTTTCTCGATCAACTCCCCGACCGTCTGGGCGCTTGTGACGCAGGCTCCGGCCACGAACATTCCGATCATCAGGAGGGAGCGGAAAAAATGGGCGGGATTCATGCTCGGCAATAGACTCGTCGCCCGGGCCGCATCCGGCTGCATCGACTTTTCTCCGGCAACGATCCGTGGGGCGGACCGTGGTTCAACGCCCCATCAGCCGCGCCGCGTTCACCAGTTCCGCCTCCGCGTTGCGCGGGCCGATGAGCTGGAGGCTGGTCACGGGAAAACCGCTTCCTTCCAGCGGAACCGGGATCGCGATCGCCGGGTTGCCGGCAAAGTTCACCGCCACGGTATTCTGCTGAGCGAGCACGTAAGCTTCGAGCACCGCCGTGCGTCCGAAAAGGAGCGGTTTCCTCGGCGGCACCGTCTGGAGCGTCGGCAGCGCGATGAGATCGACGCTCCGAAACACGCGGCGAAGCGTTTGCTGCCACTCGGCCCGTCCCTTCAGCGCGGATTGATACAGCGCGTTGTATGGAATCAGGCCGAGTTGAATCGTGGCTGCCGTGGTGGTCCCGACTCCGAGCTTGCCGAGATACTTGCGATCGCTGAGCCAGCCATCGGAGACCGCCACCGTCGCTCCCCGCGACTGCGCCCGCTCCCAACTCGCCTTGAACCCGTCGTCGAGTTTGACCACTTGAAATCCCGCCGCGGCGAGAGCTGCATCGACGGCGCGGTCGATCCTCGAATCGGTCCCATCCACATAAAGCCGCCCGATGCGGATCTGTCCCGCGGTGGGCTTCGCTGCCTGGGCCGCGCGGTAGCGGGCGGCAAATTCGCCGCTCAGCAGCTCCATTCCCTTTGCCAGACGCGGCACGTCTTTGGCCATCGGGCCGATGGTGTCGAGATTCCTCGGCGACAGCGGGAAGACGCCCGCGAGCGGCACAAGACCGAAAGTCGTCTTCAATCCCAGAATGCCGCAGCACGCCGCCGGAACGCGAATGGACCCCGCCGTGTCCGACCCGAAGGCCACGTCCGCCTCGTCGTTCGCCACCGCCACCGCCGAGCCGCTCGACGAGCCCCCGGGGATGCGCCGCTGATCCAGCGGATTCACTGGCGTGCCGAAGAACTCATTCATCCCGGAAGTCCCGAGCGCGAACTCCGTCAGGTTCGTCTTGCCGACGATCTCCACGCCGGCTCTGCGGGCCAGCGCCATGCAGGCAGCGTCGCGCGTCGCCGGCGGATTTTTCGCGGTGAGATATTGCGACCCCGCCGTGGTCACCGTGCCCTTCATGTCGATGATGTCCTTCACCGCCAGGCGCAGCTTCCCGCTGTTCTCCGCAGGCGCTTGATAGGAGATGAAAGCATGGTCGCGCGTGGCGCTGGCGGCGGGTCGCAGCGGGAAGGCACAGCCGCTGAAAATCACCGGCAGGAGCAGCGCCGCCACGACGACGCGAACGTGATTTCCCTTCCGGTGAATTCGCGAAATCTGCATCGCCGCTGTCTAGGGCGCGCGTCCCCCCATTGACACGAAATTATTTCCCGCGGGACGGCTCCGCGCCGGTCTTGGCCCAGCACCGCAGCGCCTCGGCGACGCTCCAGGCCTGGGCGATGCAGCTTCCCAACAAAACAATTTTGGGAAATTCACAACGCGATCACCCATCCGCGATCCCGGTGGCGTCCGAAGGAAGATTGCCATGAATTCACATCTTACTAACAAGCGCGTCGCCATCCTCGCCACGGATGGCTTTGAACAAGCGGAACTGGAAGAGCCGATGAAGGCGCTCCGCGAAGCGGGTGCGAAAGTGCGGATCGTTTCGCCGCGTGCGGGAAAGATCCAGGGGATGCGACATGCGGACAAAGGCGATCGGTTCGATGTCGATCTTGTTTTGGAAAAGGCGAACGCCGATGACTTCGACGCCCTGCTGCTGCCGGGCGGCCTGATGAATCCCGACGAATTGCGTTCGACTCCCGCCGCGGTGTCCTTCACCCGCGCCTTTGCCGACGCAGGCAAACCCATCGCCGCCATCTGTCACGGCCCGTGGGTGCTCATCGAGGCGGGCATCGTGCGTGGCCGGCGGCTGACTTCGTGGCCTGCGATTCAGACCGATATCAGGAACGCGGGCGGCGATTGGGTGAATGAGGAAGTGGTCGTCGATAAGGGCCTCGTGACCAGCCGCAAGCCCGATGACATCCCAGCGTTCACCGCAAAGATGATCGAGGAATTTGGCGAAGGCCGCCACGCCGGAATGGCTGCGGCAGCCCACTAACCAACACGCCTCTCATGCCTCAGATGCAGCGCCGGAAGAAGCGGGTGCAGCCGCGGCAGGAGCAGCCGCGGCAACCGGGACTCGAACACGCGATGAAGCCGCGGCCTGACTCGTGGACCAGGACAGGACCAGCGGAGCCCAAGCTCGCCGGCAAAGTCGCCGTAATCTCGGGCGGCGACAGCGGGATCGGACGCGCCGTGGCAGTCGCATTTGCGAGCGAAGGAGCGGATGTGGCGATCCTCTATCTGAACGAACATCGCGACGCGAAAAAGACGGTGCATTTCATCGAGGCAGCAGGGCGACGCGCGCTCGCCATCGCCGGCGACGTGGGCGGCGAGGCGTTTTGCAAGCGCGCGATCGGGCGCGTGGCAAAGCACTTCGGACGGCTGGACATCGTGGTGAACAACGCCGCCGAGCAGCACCCGCGGGACTCCTTGGAAAAGATCACGGCCAAGCAACTCGAGCGCACCTTTCGCACAAACATCTTCTCTTATTTCTTTCTGACCAAAGCCGCGATGCCGCACCTGAAAAAAGGCAGCGCGGTCATCAACACCACGTCCGTCACCGCCTACCGCGGCAGCGCGTCGCTACTCGACTACTCATCGACCAAGGGCGCGATCGTGTCCTTTACGCGCTCCCTTGCTCACTCCGTCGTGAAGCGCGGAATTCGTGTGAACGCCGTGGCGCCGGGACCGATTTGGACACCTCTCATTCCGGCGACATTCCCTGATGAAAAAGTCGAAACTTTCGGTTCCGACGTGCCGCTCGGCCGGGCCGGCCAGCCAAACGAAGTCGCGCCGTGTTATCTCTTTCTCGCGAGCGAAGACTCCTCCTACATGACCGGCCAGGTGCTGCATCCCAATGGCGGAGAGATCGTGAATGGCTGATTTCCGGCCATTCTGATGTTTGCGGAAAACGAAATCGCCACTGCCTATCGTGGCCGCGCCACCTCCGCCTTCCATCCTCCCAAGAGGAACTTCCGGGCAAACCGACCCCGGACGTTGGATGCCCGCCAGGATGACGCTTCAACCTTGCGATGCGTCGAGGGAACATTACATGAAGCGACTCATGTGCTTCCGACCGTTTCTTCTCTTTGCGGTGGTGGCTTGCGCCTTTTTCAGTCGAGCCACTGCGGTGACCACGGCATCGCTTCCGCCGGTCATCCTGCTCACGACCGACGATCTGAATTGGGACTCCGTGGGTGTCTATGGAAGTCCCGTGGAGACTCCGACGCCGAATATCAATCGCCTGGCGCATGATTCGACGAGGTTCCAGTATGGCTTCGTGCAAGTGGCCGTTTGCACTCCTTCGCGGCACGTCATGCTCTCCGGCTGCTATTCGCACACGACGAGGACCGAAGGTTTCGTCAACATCACTCCCGTGGCGCTCACGCTGCCGGAGATTCTCAAGAAGACGGGTTATTACACCGCCATCATCAACAAGGGTGTGGGGAACTATCACTGGGACTTTCAGGCAGACCGGAAGGAAACCCACCAGGGACGCGATCCCGACATCTATGCAAGCCTGGTGCGCAAGGTGTATGAAAAGGCGTCGAGAAAGAATCAGCCCCTGTTTCTCATGGCGAACACCATGGACCCGCACCGCCCCTTTCACGGCAGCGCGGAGCAGAAGCAGTGGGACGAAATCGCGGAGATCATCCCGCTGCTGAAAGCAGCTTCGCGCGTGTATCGGCCGGATGAAGTATCGGTGCCCGCCTTTATCCCGGACCTTCCACCCGTGCGACAGGAAATGGCGGAGTATTATAGTTCGGTCCGGCGCGCGGACGATGTGGTCGGCGCCATCATGCGAACCCTTGGTGAACTAGGAATCGCTGATAAAGCACTCATCGTTTTTCTGTCAGACCACCGCATCTCGATGCCCTTCGCCAAGGCTATTTAATCCGGCAATAAGATAGCGCCTTGATGGCAGGTGTGCCAAGATGGAGTGATGAAAGAAGATGGACGCAAGATGAGCAAGGAGCAGCAAAAGGCGGCACGGCAGCGTGCGATGAAGCTGCTGGACTCTGGATGGGTGC
>JBGSYE010000291.1:0-2680 GCA_041751075.1 Chthoniobacteraceae bacterium | reverse complement strand
GGCGTCGGCTCGTGCGGATGCGGCGTCGGCTCGTGCGGATGAGGCGCGGGTGGGGCCGCTCCCGGGAGCGGCGCGGTGGCCAGGCTCGGGGATGGGGAAGGATATCGGATGTGGCTCCCCCGCTTACTTCTTGCTCTTGCTCCTCTGATCGGCTGCAGAGCAAGAGCAAGAGTATGCGGTAAGAACGGGAGCCGAATCCGGTTCATTGGAACCTTTCGTTCCGAGGCTGTACTTGGGAATCAGGGCAAAGACGCGCGCTTCCCGGCGGCACGTCCGGCTTGAGGGTCGGTCAGAGCCGCCGCTACATCGGGTGCGCTTTTGATGCGATGGGCCTGTGCTTGCACCTTTCCCTCTTGATTCCTTGAATCTTACCTGGCTCTTGGCACTTGCTTCTTTATGCTCCCCGGCGCGGGCGCATCCTGGTCGAGCCGATAGACCTTTTCGCCGTCCTTGATCAGGTCCAAGCGGTCGCGGGCGATCAGCTCGACAAACTCCGGGTCGCGAGTGAGCAGCTCTGCCTCACGTTTCGCACGCGCGAGCATCTGTTTCTGCTTCTCCACCTGGTCCGTCAGCATCGTCAGTTTGTCGGACTGCTCTTTGCGCCGGGCTGTCTCGGGCAGAATACGATACCCGATCACGGCAAGAGCTGTGATGATGATCAGCGTCAGGAGGACTCGATTCAGGGAGGTCCAGAGCCCGATGGGGGTGTTTTCGTTTTGGAGGTGGCCCGCTCTCACACGGCGCGCATCTTACCGCCGTACACCGCGTTGTCACCCAATTCCTCCTCGATTCTCAGGAGCTGGTTGTACTTAGCCACGCGGTCGGTCCGCGAGAAGGAGCCGGTCTTGATCTGGCCCGCATTCGTGGCCACGGCGATGTCGGCGATGGTCGTATCCTCCGTCTCGCCCGAGCGGTGGCTGATGACGGCGGTGTAGCCGTTTTCCTTGGCGAGTTCGATGGCGTCGAGAGTCTCAGTGAGCGTGCCGATCTGATTCACCTTCACGAGGATCGAGTTGCCCACGCCGCGGTCGATGCCTTTGCGGAGAAAGTCCACGTTGGTCACGAAGAGATCATCGCCCACGAGCTGAGTCTTCGCACCCATGGCGTCGGTGAGCTTCTTCCAGCCGTCCCAGTCGTTCTCAGCGCAGCCGTCTTCGATCGAGATGATCGGGTACTTCTTCTGCAGGTCGCCGTAGAATGCGATCAGCTCGTCGGCGCTGCGTTTCGAGCCGTCGGATTTCTTGAAGATGTACTTCTTCGCTTTCGGGTCGTAAAACTCGCTCGAGGCGACATCCAGGGCGATGAAGATTTCCTTGCCAAACTTGTAGCCTGCTTCCTTCACGGCCTGCGCGATGGTCTCCAGCGCATCGCCGGCGGATTTTAGATTTGGCGCAAAGCCGCCTTCGTCGCCAACCGCCGTCGAGAGGCCGCGCTTCTTCAGCACGCCCTTGAGCGCGTGAAAGATCTCGACGCCGGCGCGGAAACCTTCGCGGAAGGTATCGAAGCCCTTCGGCACGATCATGAACTCCTGGAAGTCGATCGGCGCGTCGGAATGCGCGCCGCCGTTGATGATGTTCGCGAGCGGCACGGGCAGCACTTTCGCATTTGGTCCGCCGAGGTATTTGAAAAGGGATTGTCCGAGCTGCGCGGCGGCCGCTTTCGCATTGGCGAGCGAGACGGCGAGCAGCGCGTTGGCGCCGAGCTTGGCTTTGTTTGGCGTGCCATCGAGGGCGATCATCAGCCGGTCCACGCCCACCTGGTCGAGCGCGTCGAGGCCTTCGAGCTCCTTGGCGATGGTCTTGTTCACCGCGGCGACAGCCTTGGTCACACCTTTGCCGAGGAAACGATCCTTCACCCCGTCGCGCAGCTCCCACGCCTCGTGCTCGCCCGTGCTCGCCCCGCTCGGTACGGCCGCGCTGCCCACCGCCCCGCCCGCGAGATGGACTTCGGCTTCGACGGTGGGATTGCCCCGCGAATCCAGGATCTGCCGGGCGTGGACTTCGATGATGGTGGTGAGCGCGGACATAAAGGGTGAGTGGATTGTGGCGGGAAAAACGGAAGCGGAGTGGGTAGCGACGCCGTCCAGCCTTGGCAAAGCAAAAACGCCCCAGCTACTGGTCGCCGTTGGCTTGCACGAAGGTCTTTGCCGCCGCGAGATATTCGAGGATGCGATGCTGCTCCGCGGCACTCAGCCCCGCGCGGCGCGACATGCCGCCCACGGTTTTCTGCCAGCCGTCCATCGAGCGGGAGTCCAGCAGCTCGAGATCGTGACACTCCGTGCAACGCGTCGTGTAGAGCTTGTGCCCGTCGTTGAGCGCGGCTTTGGCGTTGCTGCCTTTCACGCTTGCGAGAAAGGCCGGCGTGACCGGAGGCGAGGTCCGCTCTTCAAAGGCGCCCTGCATTTCCTTCTTCAACTCGCGTAGCTGCGGATGATCCGCGCACGCCTTGAGCCCGCGCTCGATGGCGCTCAGGGCGTGGACTGCCCCCTTGTCGAACCGGCGCATCCGGTTCGCGGCTTCGTAGCTTTCCTCCGCGTAGGTGAGATCCTTCGCGATCCGCGCATGGAGCGCTTCGAGGTCCGGCCGCCCGGGCTCGGCCTGCAAGCCTTCCTTCAATAAGCGCGACGCCTCGGTGAGCCGATGGAGCGCCGCTGCCTGCCGTGCGCGATGCAGCGCGCGCT
>JBGSYE010000290.1:0-5075 GCA_041751075.1 Chthoniobacteraceae bacterium | reverse complement strand
GACGGTGTTGTCGAAATCAGCGTAACCGAGCAGCGTCTCCGGCGCGTCCGCCCCGGCCTTGAGGAAGTATTCCTTCGATCCCGCGAATTGAAGGTAACGCCTGCCGACATAAGTCAGCCGGCCTTTGGCGCGGAAGTCGCGCCCGGTCTTGTCGGTGGCAGCGACGGTGAAGCTTCCGCTCACTCCGTCGAATGGCTTCACCGGCTCACCGCCACCGGCCAGCGCGGCGTGCTGGCCTTTGGCAAAGCTGACGCGGTAATTCCAGACGCCGGCCTTGTCGGGCGAGAGATGCGCGCGCCAATGCATGCCGGACTCCGCGCCGCTGTCCGCCGCATCGCCATCCGCCGCGAAGTAACCGGGCACGACATATTTCCGCAAACCGCTCTCGTGGGTGAAGGTCACGCTGAAGGCGAGATCGGTGAAGGGATTCGGCGCACTGTCCCGCTCGTGCGCAAAGGGGCCGTCGAGAGTCAGCGTGACCTTGTGCCATTGCTTGAGTTCTCCGGAGATTGCCGCGCGGCCTTTGCCATCCGGCTTTCGCGGCTGCACGAGCGGCACGCCAGCGGGGTTGGCGGCGACGGATCCTGGCTCGGACACGGCAGGTGCGGCGACAAGGGGAAACGCCGCCGGAGCCTGACCGGCGGCAACTTTGACCGCGGGGCCGAGATCCTGCGGCCTGAACTCGGCGGACAGAGCGAGGATGAGCTTGTCGAGTTCGGCACCATCCTCTCGCATGGACACCAGCAGCTCGTGATCGCCCGGCTTCTCGATGTCGAGCCAGAGCTGCATCGGCACCCCGGTGTGTGCGTCTGGCGTGCGCTGCTTGCAATCCCAGTTCCAGCCATCCTTCGCCACCGTCTGCCAGCGCCGGCCGCTGGCGGGCCACTGCCCATCGAGACCGAAGTGCAGGCCATTGTCTTCGCTGTTGGTGGACTGCACCCGCGCCCAGACGTAGTAGCGGCCGGGCTTCGTGATCCGCACCCGGTAATGCAGCACCGCCATGACTCCGGGTTCATCGGTGAAGTTTTCGCCTTTGATCAACTTGTCACCATGGGTGCGCCGGGTGTCCGGCAGACACTCGACATAGGCGCCGCCGCTCGCGCCGCCGACGTGCGCGGGATCGCCATCCGGTTTCACCTCGGGCGCAGTTGCCGAGGAAGTGACGTACCAGGCGCGTTTCGCGGTGAGCGTCTGCGAATTGAAATGCTCCGCTTCGATGGAAAGAAGGCCGTCCTGCTCCTGCACGATGAGATCGGCGGGCGCGATGGGGCGGGTGAGATCTGCGGCGAGGGCGAGGGTGGAAATCGCGCAAAAGCAAGCGGCTAGAGGGAGGATGCGAGGGGATGTTTTCATGATGGGTTGGCGGCGAGTGCGAAGTGATAGCAGTCTTCGACGAGCGAGACGGTCTTCATGTATTGCTGGCGGTTGGCGAGAATGTAATCGAGCTCCTCCCTGCCGATGCCGGAATGGCTGGACGGTTCGTCACGGAGCCACAGAAACCAAGCCGCGGCCCAGATCACACCGACGACCATGAGAACGTGAAACATGTTCCGCCGGCCCATCGCCTGGATCATCCAGGGCACAAGCACCAGAGCCAGCGCGCCGCCGAGGCGTCCGCCGGAAAAATTGACGCCACGTCGCGAGCGCCACCTCCGTACCGGGCACGCGATGGCCAGAGGGGCGAGGCCTTTGAAAAGGGGGCATTCGCTTTCATGCTGCCGATCCTGGCCGACTTTTTAGCCGCCTTCTTACGCCAGGATGTCCTTCACCACGTTCCCAAAGACATCCGTGAGCCGGTAGTCGCGGCCACCGTGGCGGAAGGTGAGCTTCTCGTGATTCATGCCGAGCAGATGCAGGATCGTCGCGTGGAAGTCATGCACGTGGACTTTGTCCTGCACCACGGTCGAGGCGATCTCGTCAGTGGCTCCGTAGGCGAGGCCGCCTTTCACGCCGGCGCCGGCGAGCCAGGAGGAAAAGCACGCGCTGTGATGGCCTCGGCCTTTGGTTCCATCGACGCCGGGAGTGCGGCCAAACTCGGTGGTCCAGACGACGAGTGTGTCGTCGAGCATGCCGCGTTGTTTCAAGTCGCGGAGCAGGCCGGCGATGGGCTTGTCGATGACCTTCGCGTTCTTCGCGTGGTCGGCCATATTCGCGTGGTCGTCCCAGTTGTCGCTGCTGCTGCCGTCCACCACTTCGATGAACCGCACCCCGCGCTCCGCGAGCCGGCGGGCGACGAGACACTGCCAGCCAAAGCCTTCGCGTTGTCCGCGCTTGAGATCGTAGAGAGCGAGCGTGGCGTCGCTCTCTTTCTCCAGCTCGAAGACCTCGCGCGCTTCGGTCTGCATGTGGAAGGCGGTCTCAAAAGTGCGGATGCGCGCGGCGAGATCGGTGTCGCCGACGCGTGCGGCGAGGTGGCGATTGTTGAGCACGTCGGCGAGGCCGAGCTCGAGTTCCTGGAGGCCCCGCTGCTGGGTGCGGCGGTCGAGATTGGCGATCGGTTCCGCGCCGCCGATCACGCGAACGCCCTGATGATACGCGGGCAGGAAGTCGTTGTTGAAAATCTGCGTGCCGGCGTAGGGCATCTGCGGGGCGAGCGCGACGAAGGAAGGCAGGTTGCCATTCATCGTGCCGAGCCCGTAGCTGACCCACGAGCCGATGCTCGGGCGGGAGAAAAAGAATGAGCCGGTGTGCATGCCGAGCGTCGCGTTGTAGTGCTCGTTGTCGTCGCCCTTCATCGAGCGGATGAGGCAGATTTCATCCATGCACTCGCGGAGGTGCGGGAAAAGATCGCTGACCATCGTGCCGCACTGGCCGCCGGGCTTGAAGTCCCAGCCGGGCTTGAGGAGCACGCGTTGCTGGTTCGAGAGTCCGCCGCCCACGCCGGTGATCTTGCCATCGGCGGCGAAGAGCGCGGGCTTGGGATCGAAAGTGTCCATGTGCGACACGCCGCCATTCGAGAAAATGAAGATCACGCGTTTGGCCTTCGCGGGAAAATGCGGCGGTTTCGGCGCGAGCGGATCGGCAGGTGCGACGCCCGATTCGGCCAGCAGGCTCGAAAGGATGCCGGGCATCAGCAGCGAGCCGCCGACGAGCGAACGAAGGAATTCGCGGCGATGGGAGAGAGGGCTGGGGTTCATGAGCGGCGCGGTCAGTCGAGATACACGAATTCATTCAGCCGGAAGAGCGCGCGGAGATAGGCGCGCCATGCTTCGGGCTCGCGGTCCTCGTTCCCAAGCTGGGCGCGCGCTTTCCCGAGGAAATCCTGTGCGGCGGCGATTTCATCGGCGGCGGCGGGGCGGGCGAAGAGCAGGGCGTAAGCGTGCTGGATGCGCGCGGTGTCGTCGTCGGCGTGCGCCTGGACGCGCTCCGCGACGCGCTTCGATTGCTCGTGAGCGAACGGATCGTTGAGCAGATACAGCGCTTGCAGCGGCGTGGTGCTGGTGGTCCGCGCGGGAGTGCTCGCGGAGGGATCGGCGCCGTCGAAGATCGCGAGATATGGGTGCCGCTGGATGCGCTGCGTCATCAGGTACACGCTGCGGCGGTTCGTTTCATACACGGCCTTGAAAGGCTTGTGCTGGGTGAAGCCCCATTCGTTCTGCGGCGGAAAGGGATGCGCGCCGGCAGGGCTGAGATCGAGATTGCCACCGAGCGCGAGGAGCGTGTCGCGGATGGACTCCGCATCGAGGCGCCGGCGCGGGAAGCTCGAGAGCAGCTCATTTGTCGGATCGACTGCGAGCGCCCCTCCATCGCGCGCGCTGGCGAGCCGATAGGTGCGCGAGAGCATGACGAGCCGGTGCATGGCCTTCACCGACCACCCGCCGTCGCGGAACTTCGCGGCGAGGAAATCGAGCAGCTCGGGATGCGTCGGCGGTTTGCCTTGTTTGCCGAAATCGTTCGGCGTCGCGACGAGGCCACGGCCGAAGTGATGGAGCCAGATGCGGTTTGCCATCACCCGCGGCGGGAGCGGATTGTCCGGAGCCAGGATCCAGTCGGCGAGTTGCGCGCGTCCGCTGGACTGGTCGTCGCGCGGCAGTGCGGCGCCGCCAAAGACGGTAAGGAAATGACGGGGCACCACCGGGCCGGGTTTTGCGGGGTCGCCCTTTTGCTGCACCGGCACGTCGGAAATCCTCGCGGCATCTGCGACCGCGTAGGCCATGTCAAAGGGGAGCGGCTGATTACCAAATTGCTTCGCGGCCTTCTCCGCCTCCTTGAGTTCCGCTTCGAGCGGCTTCTTCTCGTCGCCCCGCGCTGCTTTCACCGCTTCCTTCAGCCGCTGCACTTCCTTGTCGAGCCGCTTCTGCTCGCGCTCGCGCTCCGCCTGCGCGTCCTGCGCGGCAGCGAGCTTTGCCGCCGGTACAAGCGGCACGAGGTCGCGCTGTTTCTTATCCAGCTCGATGCCCGGCCACGGGTAGCGGGTGCTGTGGAAGATGCCGTAGAGCGCGTAGTAATCCTGCGTGGTCACGGGGTCGAACTTGTGGTCGTGGCAGCGCGCGCAACTCACCGTGAGGCCGAGGAAGCTGCGGCCCACATTGTCCAGCGTGTCCTCGATGGTGAGGTGCTGCGGGTAATCGTCCACACGTGAACCGAAGCGGCGGGCATTGGCGAGATAGCCTGTGGCCACGATGCGCGAGAGGCGCTCCTCGTCGTTCGCGCCGCCGAGCAGATCGCCGGCGAGTTGCTCGCGCACAAACTGGATGTACGGCAGATCGCGATTGAAGGCGGCGATGACCCAGTCGCGATAGCGATGCAGCTGTGGGATCGGGTAGTCGGAGTTGTCGCCCGCTGTATCCGCGTAGCGCACGACATCGAGCCAGTGCCGGCCCCAGCGCTCGCCGTAGCGCGGCGAGGCGAGCAGGCGGTCGATGAGATTGCGGATTGCGGATTGCGGATTGCGGATTGATTCCTCGACGAATGCCGCGACCTCCGCGGGAGTCGGCGGCAGGCCGTGCAGATCGTAGGTCGCGCGCCGGATAAAGGCCCGCGGCTCCGCATCGGCCGCTGGCCCGAGCTTCGCCGCTTCGAGCTTCGCGAGGATGAAGCGGTCCACGTCATTCGCGGGCCACGCCGTGTCGGCG
>JBGSYE010000289.1:0-5662 GCA_041751075.1 Chthoniobacteraceae bacterium | reverse complement strand
GCCGCCACGAGCAGCCCGCAGGCTGCCTGAGCACCACCCGACGTGACCTTGCTGAACCCTGAAACTTTCACCTCTCTCCTCCGCCGTATGCATTCACTCCTGCGACCCACCCACGCCGCCTCACTCTCGCTGTTGCTCGGTCTCGCATATCTCTCCCCTTCCTTTGCCCGCACGCCGCAGGGCACTCTCAAAGAAGCGGAGACGGGTGATGCCGACGCACAGTTCCGCCTCGCTCGAGCCAGCCTCAAGGGAGAGGGCGTGTTGAAGAATCCGACTGAAGCTTACCTCTGGATGAAGAAGGCCGCGGATCAGGGCCACCCGGACGCCATCGGCGGCATGGGCTATTTTTATTCGGCAGGCGTGGAAGTGGAGATGGATGAAGCGGAAGCCGTGCGCTGGTTTCGCCGCGGCGCGGAGAAAGGCAGCGTGCGCGCACTGCTCAATCTCGGGCTCGTGACGGCCAACGGACGCGGAGTGCCGCAGGATCACGCGGAGGGATTGCGGATGATCGACGCAGCCGCCGCGAAAGGCCTCGCGGAGGCGCGCAATGCAAAGGCGGAGACGTATTTCTATGGCCAGTTTGGCCGTGCGGTGGACTACGGGAAGGCGCGGGAGAATTACCGCCTGGCCGCGGAGGCGGGCATCGGGACCGCGCAGAATAGCCTCGGCGTGATCTATCGCGATGCGCTCGGGGTGACGCGGGACCAGGAAACGGCGCTCCTCTGGTTTCGGCGTGCGGCGGAGCTGGGCGACCCGCGCGGCCAGAGCAATCTCGGACACCTGCTCGGGGTCGAATCCGCGGACGCCACGCGGCGCGGCGAAGCCATCAAATGGTTGACGCTGGCCGCCGATCGGGATGAGGTCACGGCGGTCAAGACGATTGAGGAACTGAGCGTCAGCCTGCCCGAAGAAGTCGCCACCGCGCGCGCCGCGGCAAACTTATTTCAGCCGAGATCGGAACCCGCGACGCGCTGACCCCTGCGCCATTTGGCGGTGGATCGCTTTCGCCGCCCCACCACCGGCTATCTCAGCGGCGCCGGAGCGTTCGGCTCGACGGGCCTCCCAGCGACGGCATTCGCCGCGGTGTCGGCCAGCTTGCGATTGTAGGCCTCCGCGCCGAAGAGCGCGTAATACTGCGAGTCGGCGCTGGCCTGTCCCGCGTCCCACACGTCGGAGAAGCTCTCATCGGAGAGCGACTCGGCCGCTCCTTCGATGCGACCGATAAAATCGTCGGCGATGCCGGTCACGACGCGCGCCTGCACCGTCGAGAGGTCCGCGGTGGACTCGACGAGCGCGATCGGCTCCTTCACGCCAGGGGCAAGATCGATGTGCAGTTCCGACGCCGGGGCGACGCCCGTCAGCATGAGCTGGCCAGGCAGCGGCGCTGCTGGGACTGCTTCGATCATCAGTCTCCGTCGCGGGGCATCGGCGATGGGATTCGCTGATTCGATCGGGGCGGTCGGCCGCGAGCGGTTCGCCTTTCCGGCTCTGATCGCGCCGACGGAATTGGGAATCGTTTTCCGCCTGCTCGTGGCGGCCGCGGGCGCGCCGCGGCCAGGCGACGCCGAGAATTGTGTCTCGCGGGGCTCGGTCGAGGATGGGGCGGATCCGTCGCGGGGCGGCCGGGTGGGTGGCGCGCCGGACGACGCATCGGTCACCTCACGGGCCGCTATCGGAGCGGCCGCACCGTGCAACGAGAGAGGCGCCGGCCAGAATCGCCAGACGCAGAATGCGGTGCCGGCCACAATGGCCGCCGCCAGCGTGAGTCGGGGAAGGCTTGGGTTCATTCGTGGTGTCCGTGTTAAAAAATAAGAACTGGCGCCGGGGATCTGCCCGGCGCCAGTCTGATTAGTCATCAAGGGCGCGGTTCATCGCGCGAGTCAGGGTTGTGACTCGATTAGGGCTGGGTCACGACGTCGCCGTCGTTGCCGCGCACCGCGGTCATCGCCGAGAGGGCGATGCCGGAGTTCGCGAGACCGCCGGGGATGGCGGCCCGGAGGCCGGTCTCGACGGTTTGCTGGCTGGCCGAGAGGGTGCCGCGATTGTAGAGCCGCTCGTAGCTCCACAGGGTATAGCTGCCATTGGTCACTTTGTAGCGGTCCGCCGGCACGAGGCCGGTGGGGTCCACGCCGGTCGCCACCGGGGTGATCTTCATGCCGTTGTAGGCCAGCACGTCGCCGCCGCCGGCGATCACATTCACACCGTCATTGGTCCCGATCATGGAGACCACGGAG
Organism: Chthoniobacteraceae bacterium; assembly: GCA_041751075.1. Taxonomy (GTDB): domain Bacteria; phylum Verrucomicrobiota; class Verrucomicrobiia; order Chthoniobacterales; family Chthoniobacteraceae; genus JANNXQ01. The sequence goes on along the minus strand of JBGSYE010000289.1, from coordinate 3,428 downwards.
ACCGCGCGGGGATTGCCCGCGGAGGTGCCGACGTAGCTTCCCGCGCTGGGCAGATCCGTGCCGGTCGGGCCGAGGATGCGCACGGCGCTGGTGTCGCGCTGGAGCAGCGTGGAGACATTGCCGCCGCTGAAGTAACCACCGTTGCCGGTGGTCACGGCATTCCACAGCACGGAGTTGTTATTGGGGTCTTCGGCGTCGTTCGCGGGCCAGAGCTGGAGGAAGTTGATCGCGTCGCCGGTCACGCCGGCGGAGGTCACGCCGTTGAAGCCGTTGGCGCCGATCTTGAATTGATTCACCCGATTCGAGACGCCGTAGCCGGGCTCGATGAGGTAAACCGCGCGGGTGCCCGAACCGTCATTGCGGCCCGTGGCCAGCACGCGCCCGGATTGCTCGGCGGCGAGGCCCGTGAAGACATTGAGCGGCACGCCGCGATTGCTGCCGAGCACGGCGCGCCACGCCTGCGCGGTGACGTTCGTGAGATTCGCGGAGGAGCCCTGGCTCTTCGCGAAGACGAAGGTCACGACGCCCACGCGGGAATCGGCCGGTCCGAGCACGGGCGAGCGGTAAGGGCTGCTCGTCTGCTGCACGTCGGAGAAGGCGACATCTGGTTTGCGAGCGACGTTGGCGCCCAGGGGATTCGAGTTTTCGCTTTTGTAAGTGACACTGCCGATCGCCGGGATGTCGGTGTCCGGATAGTAAAAGACGTCATTCGGTGTGCCGGGGACGGTCGTGCCCACGAGGTCGCGGATGCCTTCGGTGGAACCGGAGAAGCGGCAGCGGACGATGGTATCGCCGACGCCCGGCCAGTTGCCGCGGAAGGAAATGGCATTCGAGCCGGTGTAGCTCCCGCTCGTCACCGAAGTGACGACGCCGACGCTGCCCGCGCCGCCGTAAGCGGCGACGATGGAATTGATGGTCGCCGTGCGGAAGGCCGTGGCGCCAGTGACATTGAGAGTCGTCTGCGCATGGGCGGCAGCCGAGAAGAGGACCGCCAGGGTGGCGGCGAGGATGATGCGGATTTTCATGATGAGGTGAGGATGGGTGAAGTGAAACTGCGGTGTGTGGAGACAGGGATGGCGCGCATTCAGGCGATGACGGCCCGGCGGCGGCGGGAAAAGCCGACGAGAGCTGCGCCCATGGAGAGGAGGCCGAAGGTCGTGGGTTCCGGGACGCCGACGAGCGAGACCTGTCCGACATCATTGATGAGGACGGTGCCGTGGAAGGTGCCCTCACCCGTGGGCTGGCCGAAACCGAACTGCCCAGGGATGTTGTTGAAGCCCTGGACGCGGTAGAAATCGAGGGCGGCTTCCGCATTGATCCCGCCGATATTCCCAAAGGCACCGGGCCCGAAGACTGCCTGAACGCCGGCTGGGAAGACGCCTTGGAAGGCGGCTCCCTGCACACCCCCGGAGATCGGATTCTGATCATCGTAATCGGTCAGATTCATGGTTTTCGAGATGGTCGCCACGCCGCTGAGCCCAGCGGTCTCGAAGACATCCTGCGCCGAAAACATGCCGTTCGACGCTTGCTGGACTTGCGCCCCGGTGAGGCTCGGCGCGAACGATCCCGGCATCCCGGCGACGCCCACACTCTGGCGTGGAACGCCGACATAGGGAGTCAGGTCCGGGTCGCCATTGACGAAGTACCCGTTGAACTCGTCGTTGCTGCCGATGGCGAAGAGGGCCACGTAGAGGTCCGGACGCTCGAACCAGCTCGCGCCATATTGTGCGGTGAGCGTGGAGCCGAGATTGAGCAGGGAGACGGTCCCGGTGGTGTCGCGCAGGAGGCCGGACTGGCCGAGGTTCGCGACGATGTAGCTTTCGCTGTTGGCACCGGTGCTCTGGAAGCCGAGCACGAGGTCGCCCGGCGCGAAGCCGGGATTTTGCGCGCTCGCCGGAGCGAGAGCGATCCCGCCGATGGCAAAGGCCGCGAGTGCGAGAGTCTTTGTGGTGTAGGTCATGATGATGTTTTTGCGGTGTTGGTCTAGGTGAGCATTGCGGTTGCAGGATTTCCCTGGGATCGCGAACTCGGGACAAAACCTGACGGTGGCCCATGAAGACTGCGTGAACGCAAAGTCACGATTTGAAGACATTTGGCGGGGAGCCGGATCGCCGTCAGGACGCGGCGATCCCGCACCGGCGATTTCGTCACAATGTAACGCCCGCGCCGCATGTTCGTGACACGCCGCCGGCAAAGTCGCCGGGTCATTCCACCACCCGTGAGCAACTGCATCCTGATCGCCGACGACGAAGAAGACGTGCTCAACCTCGTGAGCATGAATCTGAAAGCAGCCGGCTTCCGGGTCTCCACCGCCAGCGATGGCCCGAGCGCGCTGGCCACGGCGAAGCGCGATGCGCCCGCCCTCGTCGTCCTGGATATCACGATGCCGGGCCTGAGCGGCATCGAAGTCTGCCGCGAACTCAAGCGGCAGCCTCCGACCTCGGCGATCGCCATCCTCTTGCTCACCGCCCGCGCCGATGAAGTCGATCGCGTCCTCGGTTTTGAGCTGGGCGTCGATGACTACATGACGAAACCCTTCAGCCCGCGCGAACTCGTCCTGCGGGTGAAAGCGATCCTGCGGCGACGCTCCGCCCCGATGGAATGCGCCGACCATCTCGAAGCCGGGACCATCGCGCTCGATCGGAAGAAACACGCCGTGACCATCGGCGGCGCCGCGGTGCAGGTCACCGCCATCGAGTTCAAGCTCCTCTGCGCATTCATGGAGCGGCCCGGGCACGTCCTCAGCCGGGAGGAATTGCTCGCGCGCGTGTGGTCGGTCGAAAGCGCGATCGACCCGCGCACAGTGGATACCCATCTGCGGCGCTTGCGCGAAAAGCTCGGCCCCAGCGGCGACCAACTCCAGACCGTGCGTGGATTCGGTTACCGGATCGAGGGGTAGCACGCAGACAGGGTGAGCGCTCACTTTCGCCGAAAGTGACATGCCGGTTCCGAGCGCCACCGCGGCACTTTCGGCGAAACTGCCATGCCGTCTGCTTTTCCAGAGGCTTGATCGCGCCGGGCTTCCCGCGACACTCGCACTTCACCCTCCCTTCATCCCCTGCCCCTATGATCCGCTCCCTCCTCCCACTCGTCCTGCTCGCTCTCCTCACTCCACTGGCGTCCGCGCAGGAGGCGAAGCGAAAACGCAACACGTCGTATCCACCCGCCTTGGAAGGCGCGGCGGTGGAGACTTACAAGGAAGTGAACGGCACGAAGCTCAACGTCTGGATTTTCCAGCCCGACGGGAAGCCCCCGCAGGGCGCGAAACGGCCGGCGATCGTGTTCTTTTTCGGCGGCGGCTGGTCGAGCGGATCGCCGGCGCAATTCGAGGGACAGGCGCGGCATCTGGCGGCGCGCGGGATGGTGGCGATCACGGCGGACTATCGCGTCGCGACGCGGCATCAGGTGAAGGCGGCGACGTGTGTCGG